>NZ_LXJL01000148.1:0-1793 GCF_001641215.1 Gardnerella sp. 30-4
AAATTAAGTAGAAATTTTATATAGGTGAAGTCGCAACTGTTTCGCAAATTTATTAATTCGCTTCTGATTGCGGCATACCTTTATACCTATACCTCAACGAAAGTGCGTTTATTATGCAAATATGGAGAAAAAAGTCTGTTGAACAGACTATCGCTGAGACTATGGATGGTGAACGCCATCTTAAACGTACATTAAATGCTTGGGATTTGGCAGTTATGGGTGTTGCTGTCGCTGTTGGTGCCGGTATTTTCTCTGTCGGTGCTCAGGCTGCAGCATTCCATGCTGGTCCTGCTGTAATTATTAGCTTTATTATTGCAGGCATTGTATGCGGTTCTGCTGCAATGTGCTACGCAGAATTTGCTTCAATGATCCCAGTTGCTGGATCTGCTTATACGTTTACATATACTACAGTTGGTGAGCTTATTGCTTGGATTATTGGCTGGGATATGATCCTAGAAATGCTGATGGCTGGCTCAGTAATTGCAAAGTATTGGGGCGTTTATCTTAACGATTTAATGAAGCTTTTCGGTTTGAATATGACCACCAGTTTTAACGTAGGTGGTTTCACTATTGATGTTGCTCCAATTATAATCGTTGCATTCTTTACAACTATGCTTGTCCTTGGAACTAAGCTTTCTGCACGCTTCGACGGCGCTTTAACAATCTTGAAGATTGGTATCGTTCTGTTCGTGGTTGTTGTGGGCTTCTTCTACATTAAAGCTTCCAACTTTACGCCATTTGTGCCACCTGCAACCGACGCTGCAAGTGTAAAGGGAATAGAAGTCTCTGGGGTTATGGCACAGCCTCTGTGGCAGTGGGTAACAGGCATGCAGCCAGCTGTTTATGGCGTTCCAGGTATTCTTTCCGGCGCGGCCCTCGTGTTCTTCGCGTTTATTGGTTTTGACGTTGTGGCAACCACAGCAGAAGAAACTAAGGATCCGCACAAGAACATTCCACGAGGCATTGGTCTTGGATTGTTTATTGTTACTGTTCTTTACATCCTCGTCGCAGTTGTAACAACTGGTATGGTTTCCTATAAGGATTTGGCAAAGCAAGCCGCTCCTTCGCTTTCTACAAGCTTCGAACTTGTGGGCGCTACTTGGGCTGCAAAGATTATTTCCCTCGGTATTGTTATTGGTTTGACAACCGTTGTGATGGTGCTTTTGCTTGGTCTTACGCGCATTATCTTCGCTGTTAGCCGTGATGGTCTGCTCCCACGCAGCTTCTCTAAAGTGAGCAAGCGTGGTATTCCTGCAAGACTTCAGATCGTTGCTGGTATTGTTGTGGCAGTCGTTGCTTCCACTCTCGATATTGGTATTCTTTCCGATATGGTGAACATTGGTACGCTTTCTGCATTCCTGCTTGTTTCTGCTGGCGTGCCGATTATGCGTATGCGCAGACCAGATTTGCACCGTTCATTTAGCGTTCCTGGCAATCCATGGCTTCCGCTGTTTGCAGCACTTTCTACATTCTGGCTCATGCTTAACTTGTCTGTGCTTACGTGGATTCGTTTTGCAGTGTGGCTAGCAATTGGTTTTGCGGTGTACTTCGGTTACTCTTACCGTAATTCTTTGCTTGGCAGGCAGTTGCGTAAAGCTAAGCAGCTCGGTGTTCCGGTTGAAACTTTGTTTGCTCAAGATGCCGCTGCTGCAGCGAAGGTAGCTGAAGGAGAAACAGAGGAGCAGGCTCGTGCAGAAGTTCAAGCTGAGGCGTCTGCTGCGGCCTCGCAAAATAATCAAAATTAATAAATTATTTATTTAGCAAGAAGCTGTCTCTTATACACATCTCCGAGC
>NZ_LXJL01000149.1:0-1745 GCF_001641215.1 Gardnerella sp. 30-4
ATAAAAAAATCCTATTTGTGTAAAAAATTAAGGACTTCATCTCATAACTGGCTATAAGATAAAGTCCTTAATTTTTCAGTTTTATTTATTTATGCTCAATTGCAATATGAGTTCAGTCATTCTTTACAGTTTCAGCAACGCGAGGCCACAAGGTTGTGCCCCAGTTCTTGATTGTGCGCTGGCGAACCAACGGCAAATCAGTACGGTTGTACACTGTACGCCATGGTTCCCATACTAAGCCGGTCTTTTCTTCCAACTTAATGCGAAGATTGCGCACATTGCCCTTGAACTGAATCGTTGTGCTGAAGTGAGCGGTACGATACTTGCCGTTTCCTTCCCAAGCGCGAGAACGTACGTATGGAGTTCCGTCGATATCAGTGCCGTACTCATCCCAGTAGACGTAGTAGCGAGCTACATAAGCTCCACGGTGATCCAAGGTCAAATAACCGTCACGGTAAGCAGAAACCTTAGTCTCAACATAATCGCTGTTGCTCTGGAGAGTTGCTACTTCGTTATCTTTTACGAAGGAAGTAGTGTAAGCGATTGGAACAGCTGGGCTAGAGGTGCTCAAATTTGCACCTTCCTGAATCAAAGCCTTTAGCGTATCGATATTGCCGGTAATAACCTTTGCTGCACCGTTAGCGCTGCCGCCGAGAATCACTGCAGTAACAGAAGTATTCTGGAGAATGCGATGGAATTCGGTGTTTGGCTTGATTTCTACGCCCTTAATTGCTGCTTCTACTGCAGCCTGGAAATCAGTGCTCTTGCTGGTGGTATCGAACTTTACGTACATTGAGCGACCATAAGCTACGTTTGACACGTAAACTGGTGGGCGTTTGCTGTCAACGCCACGGTTCTTCAAGCTTTCTGGCGTGGTGCATGGAGCAAAGAAATCTGCTGGGCTATCTGGAGCGTCGACGCTTACTGTGTAGTAAGTTTGCTTGAAGTTCACAATTTGAGTCTGCTTCTCACCCTTGTGTACCGCATCGAAATCAATCTTCAGCGGTACGCCAATCTTTGCAAAATCAGCACCAAACTTAGCCTTGAGCTGGTTCATGCTTTGTGCGCTTGCGGAATCATACTGCATACGAGCTGCTACATGATGGCTTGCTGCATATTGTGCATTCCATTTAGAAACTAAACCGTTAACTGCTGAAGTAACGGAGCTCTTGGTTGGATGTTGCACAGTTACAGCACTCTCGCCGCCGTGGAAGCCTGGCAAATCAATGCTCAAAGTTAATGGTGCGCGATTTGCTGAAATCAAGCTTGGCATGTTATCCATCAAATTCTGGTCAGCGCGGAATAATGCACCAGGATACACGCGATCATTGTTGGCCGAAGTTACCGACAAGTTTGACGTTGTATTGGTGATGTTCTTCTTCTGATGCTCAACAACAACGAATTCGCCGTTCTTGTTGAAGCTGTCGCTGGAGAATTTATTGTTAATTGTTTCGCCGTGACGTGCGAGAATATTTGTTTTATCGTAATGCAAATCCCACAAGTAGTTGTTCAGCGAGTCCTTGCTAGCTGCGCAAGATGCAGCTGGTGCAGAAGGCTTTGCGGAAGAATCTGCCATTGCTGGAACTGCTAAGCATTGTGGAATAATAGTCGCGCCCGCGAGCAACAACATTGCTGCATTACGGTAGAACTTTGTGCTCTTCATATGTATCCTTCGATTTTTATTAGATTTTATTTCAAATTATTTTTCAGTGAGATGCCGCAAAATACGTGCTTCAGTGCATATA
>NZ_LXJL01000015.1:0-1174 GCF_001641215.1 Gardnerella sp. 30-4
AGATGTGTATAAGAGACAGATGTAGGGGAAGGGATGCAATGGCAGAAAAGCCGAAGAACAATTCACGAAAAATTAGCAATAATCCTCCTCGCGCATTGCGTACGATTCTGTTATCTTTAAAAAAGTACCGTTTTCTTGGCGTTTTAACAGTTGTTACTATTCTCGTTGAAGCTGCTATGCAAATTGAGATCCCTACAGTAATGTCAAATCTTATTGATTTTGGCATTATGTCACGTTCTCAAGAAGCTGTGCAATATTATGGTTTGCAATTGCTCATTTTTGCTGCAATTGCAATGATTACAGGCATTATTTCTGGTATTTGCTGCGCGCATTCTAGTGCTGGTTTTGGTAAAAATTTGCGCCACAACATGTTTTCACGCTTGCAAGGTTTAAGTTTTTCTGATTTAGATAAGTTTTCTAGCGGCACTGTTGTTACGCGTATGACTAGCGATGTGTCAAATGTGCAATTTGCTTACCAAATGATTATTCGCTCTGGTGTTCGCAGCGTTATGATTATCATCACTGCTTGGTGGTTTACTTTTTCAATTAGCCCTGCTATCTCGTGGGTTTTTCTTTCATTCGTGCCTATTGTTGGTGCAATTGGCGCTTTTGGTGCGAGTATAGTTGCTCCAGCATTTTCTCGAATTTATCGAATGATTGACGAGATGAATAATAGAGTTGGCGAGAATTTGCATAATATTCGCGTCGTAAAGTCTTATGTGCGTTCTGATTATGAAATAAGTCGTTTTACGCGTATTTCGCATAAAATCTATGATTATTTTATTAAAGCTGAGTATGTGTTAAATTGCAGTATTCCTTTGTTTAACTTATGTTTTTATTCTGGCATGCTGCTTATTGCGTGGTTGGCTTCGCACGAAATTGTGGCTTCAGGAAATAATCCTGCTTTTGGTTTAACAACGGGAAATCTTGCTGCATTAGTAGTGTATGCTTTGCAAATTTTGTTTGCTTTAGCGAATTTAGTTGCAGTTTTTGTAATGTCGTTAACAGCTCGAGCTTCGATGCATCGTATTTCACATGTTTTGCAATCTCGAAATACTGAAGTTGTTTCCAAGCATCCACTTACAAAGCTTTCTGACGCTTCTGTGCGTTTTGAAAATGTTTCGCTACGCTATCCTCAATCAGATAATACAGATGCTGTCTCTTATACACATCT
>NZ_LXJL01000015.1:1801-28131 GCF_001641215.1 Gardnerella sp. 30-4
GCATTAGTAGTGTATGCTTTGCAAATTTTGTTTGCTTTAGCGAATTTAGTTGCAGTTTTTGTAATGTCGTTAACAGCTCGAGCTTCGATGCATCGTATTTCACATGTTTTGCAATCTCGAAATACTGAAGTTGTTTCCAAGCATCCACTTACAAAGCTTTCTGACGCTTCTGTGCGTTTTGAAAATGTTTCGCTACGCTATCCTCAATCAGATAATACAGATGAATCCACTCCAGCAGAACAGGAAATTTTACATGATATAAATATATCTATTCCTTCTGGAGCAACTGTTGGCGTTGTTGGTGCAACGGGATCTGGAAAATCAAGTTTAGTGCA
Source organism: Gardnerella sp. 30-4 (assembly GCF_001641215.1). Lineage (NCBI taxonomy): Bacteria > Bacillati > Actinomycetota > Actinomycetes > Bifidobacteriales > Bifidobacteriaceae > Gardnerella > Gardnerella sp. 30-4. The sequence goes on from NZ_LXJL01000015.1 coordinate 2,137, forward strand.
ATTAATTGCAAGACTTTATGACGTAACTTCTGGCACTCTTTTTGTAGGCGGAAAAGATATTCGCGATTATGATTCTTCTAGTTTGCGTGAAGAAGTTGGTGTTGTTCTACAAAAAAATATTTTGTTTAGTGGCACAATTGCAGAAAATCTTCGCTGGGGTAGGGCGGAAGCAAGCGATAATGATTTGCGTCAAGCTTGCGAAATTGCTTGTGCTGATGAGTTTATTAAAGATTTACCAGACGGCTACAATACGCATATTGACCAGGGTGGTAAGAATGTTTCCGGTGGTCAGCGACAGCGTTTGTGCATTGCGCGCGCACTTTTGAGGAAGCCGAAAATTTTAATCCTCGACGACTCGATGAGTGCGGTTGATATGAAAACGGATAGTAAAATTCGCGATGGCTTGAAAAAGTTTATGCCTGATTCTACGCAAATTATCGTTGCTCAGCGCATATCTTCAATCGAACATGCGGATATTATTGTTGTTCTTAAAGATGGTCGTGTTGTTGCTAACGGTTCGCATGATGAATTATTTAAATCTTGTGAAATTTACAGAAATATGGCGGTTTCTCAAGAAAAAAGTCGCATAACTAGCGCAACTAAAGAAGAAGGAGCTAAATAACAATGGCTAATAATAAAACGGCTCACTCTTCTAAAAATGATTCAGCTATTAGTTGGAAAACTCTTAGCAGACTTGCCTCTTATGTGCTTGTGTATCGAGTTAAAATTTGCGTAATTATTGCATCAATAATAGTTAGCGCAATTGTGCAAGCTGCAAGCGCAATGTTTTTGCAATCTCTTGTCGACTCGTATATTCTTCCGCTTGTCGGTAAGCATAATCAGGATTGGACGCCTCTTGTTCGCATGATTATTCTGATGGCAAGTGTTTATGTTGTTGGCGTGTTTTGTTCTTGGCTTTGGAGCAGGCTTGTTGCGAATATATCTGAAAGTGTTATGCGTGATTTGCGAGATTCTATGTTTAAGCATCAGCAGAAGCTTTCATTGCGTTACTTAGATTCTCAAGGTTACGGCGATATTATGAGCCGTTACACAAACGATACTGAGGTTCTTCGTGAAGCAATTTCGTGGGCTTTTCCTGACTCTTTTTCTGCACTAATGTCAATTTTGGCAGCGTTTATATCTATTATGTGCTTATCGCTTCCGGTTGCAGTTTTTGTAGCTATATTCACTGCAATATTGCTTTATTTAGTGCGTTTTATGCTAAAGAAATCTGGCAGTTTATTTGAACAATTCCAGCATGCATTAGGCGAGTTAAATGAGTTTGTTGAAGAATCTGCAACTGGAAGCAAAGTAATTAAAATTTTCAATCATGAAGCAGATTCTATTGAAAAATTAGATAATTGCATAGAAAAAGTGCAAAAAATTTCTGCAAGTGCGAATTCTTATGCAAATAACGTAATGCCTGTTATTAGTAATGCAAGCTATTTGCTTTATGTATTAATTGCTTTACTTGGTGCGTGGGCTGCTTCAGTGGGTCTGCCAACGCTGGGATTATCTGGATCTAGTACTCTTACATTGGGTACGCTTATATCTTTGCTGGCACTTTCGCGCGCATTTATTAACCCTATTGGCGAAATTACAATGCAAGCTAACGCACTTATGATGGCTCTTGCAGGAGCTTCTCGTATTTTTGAGTTACTTGATGAAAAGCCAGAACTTGATTCTGGCAGTGTGCAATTAGTTAAAGTGCGTGTACCTCAGTCTGATGAAGATCTTGAAGAAAAATCAGCATTTGATGTGCTTGAAGAAGTAGACGAACAATCTGAAGGAAGCAATATTTATTGGGCTTGGAAAAGATCAAAACAAGATAATGGCACTAAAGCTAAAAAGCGCGCTCAAAACTTAAGCGAAATGGCTCAAGAGATTGTGTGCCATGCAAAGCGAGATGCTCGCACTTCTAAAGATGGCCGCTATACTTTGCTTCGAGGCGATGTGCGTTTTACGGATGTTGTGTTTGGTTACAAAGAAAATCATCCAGTTTTGCATGATATTACGTGGTTTGCAAAGCCTGGTCAAAAAGTTGCTCTTGTTGGAGCTACAGGTGCTGGAAAAACTACTATTGCTAATCTTCTTACGCGTTTTTACGACATTGATGATGGGCAAATTTTGTATGATGGCATTGACGTGCGCGATATTTGCAAAACGGATTTGCGCCACGCTATTGGCACTGTTTTGCAAGATGTGAATTTATTTACAGGCACAATAATGGACAATATTCGTTATGGAAATCTTGATGCTAGCGACGAAGATTGTATTCAAGCTGCAAAATTGGCTCATGCTGACGCGTTTATTTCTCATCTTCCTGACGGATACAATACGCAGCTTAACAATGGTGGTGAAGGGCTTTCTCAAGGTCAGAAACAGCTTATTTCTATTGCTCGTGCTGCAGTAGAAAATCCGCCTGTGTTAATTCTCGATGAAGCAACTTCATCGATTGACACGCATACTGAAGAATTAGTTCAACATGGAATGGATTCTTTGATGGAAGGGCGCACTGTATTTGTAATCGCTCACAGGCTGTCTACAGTGCGCAATTCTGATGTGATTATGGTGCTGGATCACGGTCGCATTATTGAACGCGGTTCACATGAGGAATTATTGGCAAAACGTGGGGAGTATTATCAGCTTTGCACTGGAGCTGTTGAGCTTGAATAATAGCTTGATTTTGTGCTGCAACACGCCGAACACGCGCGGCACTTGCATTTTGCTAAGGATTCTGTAAGATAGTGACTCGGCTGTTCGAGAGAACAAAGCCACGGCCCCGTAGCTCAGTTGGTTAGAGCGCCGCCCTGTCACGGCGGAGGTCACCGGTTCAAGTCCGGCCGGGGTCGCGATTAGTAGAATACCCGGTTCGCCGGGTTTTTTATTCATCATGGCTCTGTAGCTCAGTTGGTAGAGCGAGCGACTGAAAATCGCTAGGTCAGCGGATCGATCCCGCTCGGAGCCACAACAAAAAACGCGCGACACGATTTGTGCCGCGCGTTTTGTTTTATTCGCTAGTCAAGCTGCTTCCACGAATCAACATCAATATGATGCTCAGGATTTGCCTGCCAAGCTGCCCAAGCAGATTCTACGATATCCTTAACGTCGTAGCGAGCATGCCATCCCATTTCTTCGTTAATTCGCTTCGTGCTGCCAATAAGCTGTGGAGGATCTCCAGCTCTGCGATCAAGAACAGTTTCTTTAAATGGCAAACCGGTCACTCTGCGCACTTCGTCAACAATTTCGCGCACAGACGTACCCTTACCAGTTCCTACGTTAAAAGCGTCGTACTTGCGCTCGTCGCGATCCAAATACGTAAGTGCCGCAATATGCGCGTCTGCTAAATCAGAAACGTGAATATAGTCGCGAATGCAAGTACCATCAGCAGTAGGGTAGTCGTCGCCAAAAATAGCAGGTGCTTTTCCTCGCTGTAGTCTGTCAAGAAGCATAGGAATTAAGTTCAAAATCGCAGGATCTTCCAATTCCACCGGCCCGCATCCAGCTACGTTGAAGTAACGCAGTGCGCAGAAGCGAATTCCGTATGTGTGCTCGCAAGCACGTGCCATCCACTCGCCAAAAAGCTTGGTTTGACCATAAGGGTTAATTGGCAACATTGGCACAACATCTTCTGGTACAACTTCAACGGGAGGCACTCCATAAGTTGCTGCAGAAGAGGAAAATACGAGCTTCTTAACTCCGCTATCTTTCATGCCTTCAAGCACATTAAGCATGCCGTTAATATTCTGTTGATAATACCAAAGTGGCTTTTCTACGGACTCTCCAACTTGCTTTCTAGCAGCAAAGTGAATTACAGCATCGACGTGCTCATCTTTCATAATTTGCGCAAGTCGCTTTCCTGCATCAGGAGAAGAGATATCCATACCATAAAGACGTGCGCCTTCAATTCTTGTAGGCTTTCCGTAGCTTAAATCGTCAACGACGACGACATTTTGCTTTGTTTCATGTAAGGCGTGAACTACGTGTGCTCCAATGTATCCGCATCCACCTGTAACAAGAACAGTCATTGTAGACCTTCCTTTTAAATAATATCAATACAATCAGTGAGATTATATCTCGTAAAACTGAAGTTTAATGCTATGCATCTGTTGCATAGCATTTGTTATGCTTGCATTTTGATTCTGCAGCGTATGCTTAACTTAAATGTGTCAGTTGTATTATTTTGTAAGGTGATGTTCGAATGATATTTGTTGCGTTATCTGTATTGCGTGTGATCATACGCGCTTATTTGATAATAATGATTATTCGAATGGTTGCAGATTGGTTATTTGTGCTTGTTCCTCGTATGCGTCCTAGAGGTGTTTTTAATTTTCTAATACGAATTGTTTATTTCATAACAGAGCCGCCATTGCGCATATTGCGCAAGTTTATTCCGCCAACTCGTTGTGGAAATATTAGTATTGACGTAAGTTATATGCTTTTATATTTTGCTTTATACGTTCTTCAAATTTGGTTATAGATGAGTTTACGTTTTTTCAACGCGTAATTTTTATAAAAGCGGCGTTTTGTTACATAAATTTTTGTATTAACCGCACTAATTTTCTGCGGACGTGATAGCATCGAATAGATATATATCAAAGGGCTGTGCCCAAAAAGCGAGGTGTAAAGCATATGACTCTGTTGACGCCTAAGGACATTCGAGAGCATACCTTCCAAATTGTACGTTTTAAGGGAGGTTATGACGTTGACGAGGTCGACGAGTTTCTCGATCAGGTTACAGAAACAATAGAAGCACTCGGTCAGCAGGCAGTGCAGGGCCTAGGGGCTTCCACGCAATCTCTTGGCCGTGATGTTGCGGGTTTGAATACGAAGATTGCTGAGTTAACTTCTAAGGTAGAATCCTTAACTAAAGAAAATGAGGCATTGCGTAATGCTTCTAAGAAGCAGGGTGAATCAAATGAAGCTGCTTCTCAACTTGAAGCTACTGCAACTAAGTTGCGTGAAGCTGAAGAAAGTAATCGTGCTTTGACTGCTCAAAACCAGCAGTTGAAGGAACAGTTAGATGGTTTGGGTGCACAGGTAGATCAGTTAACTGCTCAAACTGCTCAAGCAGACAATGCTAAGCAGGTTCAAAAAGAGCTTGAAACTGTTACTCGCGAGCGTGACGACTTCCGTGCAAGCAGCGAAAACTTGGGTCGCGAGCTTGAAACTGTTCGTCAGCAGCTTGTTGTCACTCAGCAAGAAAACACTAAGATTGAGGAACTTTCCAAGCAATTGGAAGAGTCCCGTCAGCGTGAAGAGCAGCTTCGAAAGCAGGTTGCTAAGATGGAGCCAAATACTGAAACAGGTAGCTTGCAAAAGATTGCTGGTGCTGGTGCAGAAGCACAAGGTTCTGAACCAGAACGTGCAACTGCAATGTTGACTCTTGCTATGCAATTGCATGATCAATATGTAGATAAGGGCAAGGCTAAGGCTCAGCAAATTGTTGAAGAAAGCCAAGCTCGTTATAATGAAACTGTTGCTAAGGCGGATGAATATTCTGCACGTACTCGTTCTGAAGCTGAAGAGTACAGCAAACAGACTCATGCTGATGCTGACGATTACTCTACTCGTACTCGCAGCGATGCTGATTCTTATGCTGCTCGTGCTCACAATGAAGCTGATGCTTACTCTGGTAAGGTTCGTCAAGCTGCTGATGATTACTCTAAGCAGACGCATGATCAAGCTGACCAGTATGAGGCTGAAGTACAGCATCGTGCTGCAGACTATGATTCTACAACTCGTACAGCTGCTGATGCATATGCTCGTCAGGTACGTGAGAATCTTGAGAAGCAAACTCAAGTTATTGAAGGGAATATTCAGAGCCTCAAGCAGTTTGAAACTGAATATCGTACTCGCTTGACTGATTTCCTTGGTCAATTGGTTGCTCAAGTTTCTGATGAAAATACCTATGCTGGATTAGGTCAGAAGCAGGGTGAGGAATCTGGTAAGCAAGAGTAGTTTTTAGCAGTGCGTAACTGATATTTTAAAATGTTGCGCACTGCACCGATACTATTTGAATTACTAAAGATCGGATAAATATTGACGCATAGAGATGTGCGTGTGAAACGGCTACGTACTCGCGTAGCCGTTTTTGCACTGATTGTTTTTATTGGTGTTGTGCTAGATCGCATAACAAAACTCTGGGCTTTGTCGACGCTTAGTGACGGGAAAAACATTGAGCTTGTGCCGCACTTGCTTTCTTTAACTCTTGTACGAAATCCTGGAGCATCATTTGGCTTAGGTTCTTCTTTTACATGGGTTATTAGCGTATTAGCTTGTGCTGCTTGTGGTGCCATGATAGCGGCTATTAAGCACACAAAATCTTTGTATTGGACTATTGCGTTTGCTCTAGCGTTTGCTGGAGCTTTTGGAAACCTCATTGATAGAGCGCAATATGCTCAAGGTTTTTTGAATGGCAAAGTCGTAGATTTTATAAACTACGGTTGGTCTGTTGGAAACGTTGCGGATATTGAGCTTATGTTTGCAGGAATCGCAGTTGTATGCCTTATTTTGATTGGGATTCCTCTTTTAGAGCATGCCGATGAGTGATATTTGCTTTAAAGTTACAAGCCAATTTTCCGGCTGCAGATTTGACGTTTGCTTATCAAAGCTAATGGGAGTTTCGCGTGCAAATGCGATATCTCTTATTGAGCGTAACCAAGCGAAAATCTTAGGTAGAAAATCACAAAAATCCTCCATTTTACAAGATGGAGATACGATTGTTGTCGATCAAAAAGAAAGTGCAGAACGAAAAGAAGAGCGAAATAATAAATCTTCTGTATGTAATATTCCAATCATTTACGACGACGACGATGTTGTTGTAATAGATAAGCCTGTTGGAGTGGCGTCTCACGCAGCAAAAGGATGGAGCGGGCCGACAGTTCCAGAATGCCTAGAAGCTGCTGGAATAGATATAAAAACAACGCTGTGCGACGAATCGCGCAAAGGAATCGTAAGCAGATTAGACGTTGGAACAAGCGGATTAATGATAATTTGCAAAACAGACTTTGCCTATGAAGCAATGAAAAATCAGTTTGCAAAGCATATCGTTAAAAAAACATATCATGCGCTTGTTCAAGGAGATTTAGCGCAAGATAAGGCAACTATTGATGCTCCTATAGGTCGCGCAAAAGTATCTGATTTTCGTTTTACTATTACTTCGGACGGCAAGCCTGCTGTTACGCACTGGGATGTGCTTGAGCGTTTTGGTCAAGCAACGTTAGCAAGTGTTAATTTGGAAACTGGTCGTACGCATCAAATACGCGTTCATTTTTCGTCTATAGGTCATCCTTTGGTTGGGGATTCAATGTATGGAGCGAACCCAGTTTTGGCTCAAAAACTTGGGTTGCAACGTCAATGGTTGCATTCTATGGAACTTACTTTTACGCATCCGCGCACGGGTAAATCAGTGACTGTTAAGTCGCATTATCCTCTTGATTTGCAACACGCGTTAGAAGCTATGCGAGCATTATTAAAGTAACGTTTTTGCGTTTTTTCAGTCAACTTTCGCTTATAGAATATCTTTTATGACTCAGCCGGAAACCAATTTTGTGCATTTACACAATCACACGCATTATTCACTTCTAGATGGTGCGTCAAAAATACCTGATTTAGTAGCGCGCGCTAAAGAATTAGGCATGCCGGCTGTTGCAATTACGGATCATGGCAACATGCACGGCGCGTACGAAATGTGGAGTACGGCTGTAAAAGCTGGAATTAAGCCAATTATTGGCATAGAAGCGTATGTTACTCCGGAAACAGCAAGACAAGACAAAAGTCGCGTGCATTGGGGCACGGAAGATCAGCGTGCAGATGACGTTTCTGGCGGTGGTTTAATTACGCATATGACTTTGTGGGCGGAAAACGATACCGGCTTAACAAATCTTCTTAAAGCTTCGTCTGTTGCAAATCTTGAAGGCCGTGTAATGCGCTACCCGCGTATGGATAAAGACGTGCTTTCAACTTACTCAAAAGGTGTAATTGCGTCTTCAGGATGCCCTTCTGGAATTATTCAAACGCGTCTTCGTTTAGGTCAGTTCAAAGAGGCTTTACGAGCAGCTGGCGAGTTTCAAGATATTTTCGGGCGTGACAATTTCTTTATTGAGCTTATGAATCACGGGCTTTCTATTGAAACGCGCGTAACTAAAGACTTGCTTGAAATTGCAAAAAAACTTAATGCACCTCTTCTTGCAACAAACGATTTGCATTACGTTCATGAAGAAGATCGTGAAGCGCAAGATGCTATGTTATGCATTAATTCTGGTTCTAGGCTTGACGATCCTGACCGTTTTAAGTTTGACGGTTCAGGATACTATTTGAAGTCCGCTGAGCAAATGCGTGAGCTTTTTAAAGAATTTCCAGAAGCTTGCGATAACACGCTTGAGATTGCTCGTCGATGCAATGTTATGTTCGACGACGGCGAAGATGGCGCTTTTATGCCGCAATTTGACTGTCCTGAGGGTTGGGATGAGACTTCGCTATTCCTTAAAAAAGTCGAGGAAGGTTTGGAGCGCCGCTACAATAACAACATTCCAATGGAAGTTTTAAAGCAGGCCGATTACGAGTGCGGTGTGATTTGCCAAATGCAATTCTGTGGATACTTTTTAGTTGTTGCAGATTATATTAATTGGGCTAAAGCGCATGGTGTAATGGTAGGTCCTGGTCGTGGTTCTGCTGCAGGTGCTATGGTTGCGTACGCAATGGGCATCACAGAGCTTGATCCTATGAAGCATGGTCTGATTTTCGAACGCTTCTTAAACCCAGAGCGAGTATCCTTGCCTGATATTGACGTTGATTTTGACCCGGATGGTCGAGCTAAAGTTCTTGAATACGTGGGCGAAAAATACGGTAGAGATAAAGTTGCTCAGTGCGTTATTTACGGAACTATTAAAACGAAGCAAGCTCTTAAAGATTCTGCGCGTATTATGGGCTACGAGTTTTCAGTGGGCGAAAAAATTACGAAAGTTCTTCCTCCTGCTAAAAACGGCAAAGATATGAGCTTGCACGATATTTTCGACGAAAAATCAAAGCGATATGCTGAAGCGCGCGAGTTTCGCGAAATGTACGACACGGATCCAGATACTCATCGCATTACGGAAGAAGCTAAGGGCATTGAAGGTTTGATTCGTCAAACAGGTGTGCACGCTTGTGCAACAATCATGGGTTCGGAGCCAATTACAAACACTTCGCCGCTTTTAGAGCGCACTGACGGTACTATTACTACAACTTTTGAGTATCACACTTGTGAAACGCTCGGTCTTGTAAAAATGGACTTTTTGGGGCTTTCTAACTTAACGGTTATTCGCGATACTTTGCGAAATATTGAAAATAATGGGAAGGATCCGATTGATTATACTAAGATTCCGTTAGACGATAAAGCTACTTATCAACTGCTTTCTAGGGGTGACACTTTAGGCGTTTTTCAGCTTGATTCCGACGGTATGCGTGCGCTTCTACGTACTTTGAAACCGGATAATTTCAACGATATTTCGGCTTTGATTGCACTTTACAGGCCTGGTCCTATGGATATGGATTCGCATACGAATTACGCTAAGCGCAAGAATGGTTTGCAAGATATTATCCCTATTCATCCAGAAGTTGCTGAGCCGTTAAAGGAAGTTTTGGACGAAACTTACGGTTTGATTGTTTACCAGGAGCAGGTGCAGTCTGCAGCGCGTATTTTAGCAGGCTACAGTCTTGGTAAAGCAGATGTGTTACGTCGAGCAATGGGCAAGAAAAAGCCGGAAGTGCTGGCAAAAGAGCAAGTGCCGTTCTTTGAAGGTATGAAAGCTCACGGATATTCTGAAGAAGCTGCACAAGCTGTGTGGGATGTTTTGGTTCCGTTCTCTGGTTACGCGTTTAATAAAGCTCATTCTGCAGCTTATGGCTTGATTTCTTACTGGACTGCATACCTAAAAACGCATTATCCTGTGGAATTTATGGCAGCTTTGCTTCAAAACGAACGTACGAATAAAGACAAAACTGCACTGTACTTGGGCGAGGCAAGGCGCATGGGTATTCAAGTTTTGCAACCTGATGTAAACGAGTCTGTTCTTGAGTATTCCGCAGTTGGAGATGTTGTGCGCTTTGGTTTGGGTGCTATTCGTAACGTTGGAGACAAAGCAGTAAACGATATTATTACTGAGCGCGAAGGTGAGCGCGGACGTTTCGTAAACTTTATGGATTTCGTACAACGTGTTCCTATTAGTGCACTTAATCGGCGTTTAGTAGAATCACTTATTAAAGCTGGAGCTTTTGATTCTATTGATTCAAATCGTCGTGCGCTGTTTCAAATTTGTGATCCTGCAATTGATTCTGTGATTGCGCTTAAGCGTAAGCAGGCAGAGGGTCAGTTTGATTTATTTGCTGATCTTGATTCGTCTTCTGACTCGGATGACGACAACGGTATGGGAGATATGCAAATTACTGTACCGGATGTTGAAGAGTGGGATAAAAAGACAAAGCTTAATTTTGAGCGAGAAATGCTTGGATTGTACGTTTCTGATCATCCACTAAGCGGATTGTCTGCAGTTTTGGCAGATTTACGTGAGATGTCAATCGCTCAACTGATCGACAAAGCGAGAACTATGAGTGACGGTCAGCAAGTAACTATTGCAGGCCTAGTTACAAGCGTAGATAGGCGAGTGTCTCGAAAAGGTAACGCTTGGGCGATTGTCACAGTTGAAGACATGGAAAGTTCAATACAATGCATGTTCTTTGGCAAAGTGTACGAAGCTTCAGCGCAAGAACTTGCAATTGATCAAGTTGTGCGTATTCGTGGACAAGTTGAAGTGCGTGATGAAACTGTTTCAATGCGTGCTACAGAGTTTGAAATACCAACTCTTGAATCAGTGGATGAAAGACCTTTAACAGTTGTTATTCCGCGTAAAGTTCTAGATAAAGGTCATGTTGCGCAATTAAGTGACATTTTGAGCCGACACCCAGGCTGCTGTGAAGTGCGCTTGGCTCTTGTCGATGATACTGGCAAGGCGCAAGTTCTTACGTTTGGGGATCGTTTCCGTGTAAAGCGAGATACTTCTTTGTTTGCTGAAATGAAAATTGTTTTTGGATCTAGTTGTTTGCCTAGTGCGTAGAAAATATGCACTACTAATTTGATAAAATATAAAACTAGGTATGTTTTAAGAAGTTCATTGAAAGGGGAGGAAATAACGAATATGTTAAACAATGGTGACGAACGCAATAATGACGATTCTGTGCGCACTTCTTTTACTGATGCGGAATTAGATAATGCGCTCGCGGGATTTGAACGTGAATTTAAAGAAGAGTCGCAAGAAAATTTAAATAGCGAAAATTTAGAGAATAACCAAAAAAGCGACGATAATCAAGAAAATGATTTTCTTGATCAAGCTATGCGCAATATTGAAGAAGCTAATTTTGAAGAAGACTTGCAAGGTCTGCTTGGAAATAAAGCAAAAGTTGCGTTAATGATTACGTATGTGCAGCCTGCGCAGTTGCTGGCTGCTTTTTGCAAAATGGCTAGTGTTTCAGCGCGATGCTTCGATGAAGAGCAAGGTGCTGTTGCGATATTAAAAAATTTGGACGGCAATGAGCCGGAAGAAGCAGTGCAAAAATTTGTTGATTTCTTCCGTGGAATGGATGTTATGCTCATTACAAATAGAGCTGATAAATTAACTGCAAAAGTTTACGAATATAATTGCGAACCGCAAGAAATAGTTGCGCCTATGGCGTTAGCTGTATGGTCGCGTGCAGTAGAAGATTTAGCTATTGGCATGGAAACAGTTCAAACTCTTTCAAAACAAAATATAGAAATGTTCAATAGTGACGATTTAAGCGATGCAAACGCGTACGAGCTATTTCAAAAATATGGCAAAAGAAAGTAAAAATAATTTGAGCAATTAATTGTCATATTAAATTGAAGAAGTTGCGTTAGAAAGTAGAAATTTCATTACAATTACGTAAATTCATTGCATATAAGCTCAACATATGAAGCGCAATACGAAATAATACACTACAATTGCATGTGAATATGCATATGTGCGTGACTATGCATACAACCGGATGATACCCAAGGGGCTTATTATGGATCGACAACAAGAGTTTGCTCTACGTACTGTTGAAGAGCGAGACGTGCGTTTTATTCGACTCTGGTTTACGGACGTCTTAGGCACGCTTAAATCCGTTGCTATTGCCCCTGCTGAATTAGAAGCAGCTTTTGAAGAGGGAATAGGGTTCGACGGCTCAGCAATAGAAGGCATGACTCGCGTCCTAGAAGACGATATGATTGTGAAGCCGGATCCGTCAACGTTCCAAATTCTTCCATGGCATGGAGGTCCGGAAGGCACAGCGCGCATGTTCTGCGATGTGCTAACTCCAGACGGAGAGCCTTCGCTGGGAGACCCTCGTCACGTTTTAAAGACTGCGCTCGCAAAAGCGAAAGAAAAAGGATTTACTTTTTACGTGCATCCGGAAATTGAGTTTTACTTGTTTGAAGCTCAAGATGATTGGTCCAAAGCTCCTGTGCCGATTGATGAAGGTGGATATTTTGACCACGTTCCTAGAAGTTCGGCTATGGATTTCCGTCGTAGCGCAGTCAGTATGCTTGAGCAAATGGGTATTTCTGTAGAATACTCGCATCACGAGGGTGGTCCTGGTCAAAACGAAATTGACTTGCGTTATGCAGATGCTCTTACTACCGCTGATAATATTATGACTTTCCGCACTGTAGTTAAGGAAATTTCTCTTGAGCGCGGAATGTACGCAAGCTTTATGCCAAAACCTTTAACTGATCAGCCTGGTTCTGGTATGCATACGCATTTGAGTTTGTTCGAAGGTGATACGAACGCTTTTTATGAGGCTGGTCAAGAATTTAATATGTCTCTTATTGCGCGTCAATTTGCGGCTGGTATTTTGCATCATGCTTCAGAAATTTGCGCTGTAACTGATCAGTATGTGAACTCTTACAAGCGTTTGTGGGGTGGTGCGGAAGCTCCTAGCTATGTTTGCTGGGGTCATAGCAACCGTTCTGCACTTCTGCGTGTTCCGCAATACAAGCCTGGTAAAGGTAATTCTTGCCGAATGGAATTCCGCGCGCTAGATCCTGTAGCGAATCCGTATCTTGCTTACTCTGTGCTTCTTGCTGCTGGTTTGGATGGTATTGAAAAGCAAATGACTTTGTGCGATCCAACTAGCGACGATGTGTGGGAGCTTACTGATGCTGAGCGTCAAGCAATGGGTATTCAGCCATTGCCAGAATCCTTGGATGAAGCACTAAAGATTATGGAGCGCTCGGACTTCGTTGCAAGCGTATTAGGTGAACACGCTTTTGAGTACTTCTTGCGCAATAAGCATCAAGAGTGGGAAGAGTACCGTCGCCAGGTTACGCCTTTTGAACTTGAGAAGTATTTGCCGCGTTTGTAGCGTGACGACCTGCTTGAGCGCTGCGATTTAGCGCGCGAAAGCAACTCGGAGCGTGAGCTTGCTCAAACGGAAAGTCCAGTGGACTTTCCGTGCAAGCTCAGCAGCGAGTGCGTTACCCGCGCGAGCGTTGCCTGGCGTTTGGCTGGCGGGTTTCTGAAGTGTCTGTGTGATATAGGAATTACTTATCTCGCAGCGCTCCGCTCTTATACCTTATTTGGACTTAGCGGTTGCATAGTTAAGTTTAGTTTTTTAATTACTTTTTCTGCAGAAATAGTATTCGTCAATAAGATTATTACTATCGTTCCGCTTTTATATTGCTCGACAAGCAATTCCTATCTCCCACTCGTAAATCCACTCACCGTTGTTTTGTGATGTGGTAGGTGCGTATGGTGTGGTGTGTGCAGCAGCACGAATGCTAGTGTTCTATAGACAATAAATACTCACCGTTCGCAGAAGCATTACTGCAAAGCTTCATGAACATTTGCTGGAGTTTTTTCTCCGGCGTTTGTAGCTTGTTTTGGGACACTGCTGCAGACGTCGCGCTGCGTTCCAAGCGTTTTTACGATTTTTGCAGCTTACTAAAATGTCGAAAATACCAAATCGTTTGGTGAAATAAACAAAACGCAAGCCAAAACTGTCGAAAATACATAATCGCAAGATGTTTTCGACATTTTCTATTGACTGCAAAAATATTTAACGCGTGTATCGATTCGCTAGCAGCGCGATTGTAAAGTTTCTGTCGGATTTTCGCTCGTAGCCGACCGTTTCTTTACACCGCTGTACAGTTTCTGTCGTTTTCTGGCGCGCAAACGGCTTTTTCTTTACACCGCTGTACAGTTTCTGCCGTTTTTTCGCGCGTAGGCGACCGTTTCTTTACACCGCTATAAAGTTTTGGTCGTTTTTTGTTACTGGTGCAGATGGTCGACTGCGTTCGTAACGACCTGCTTGAGCGCTGCATGCGTGTCTTTTGTTTTCTATTGGTGATTTGCTTCAAAAAAATCAAAAATTTTGTAAAAAAGTGGGGATTTTTGGGGAGGAATGGGGTAAAATGGTGAGCAACGTGTAAATGGCATAGTACATGTTGAGTTAAGGAGGTGGAGTATGGCACGTCGTGCTGCTAATAAGCAACCGCGCAATAACGCCAATTCTTCCTCTGTGCATTCCATAAATCAGGCTCAATCAGCTGCTGATCCAAATGTTTCTCAGCAATCGCAGATGCCACTGCAAATGCAAGATTCACAAGTGCCTCAGCAACAATACGTTCAGCCTGTTCAACCTATACAATCTAAGCAGTCAATTCAGGGTTATTATGGTATGCCTCCAACTGTTATGCCAGCAATGCAGCAATATATGCCAGCACCGGTTTTCACCTCCACTCCGTCCGGCGCTGCTGATTCGTCTGCACAAGCTGCAGCTATGCCAGTTGCACCTTTTTATGCTTCTCAATATCAAGAAGCTGTGTCAACTCATCCAGCAACACCTATTTTGTTAGGCACTTATACTCCAAAAATTGACGATAAAGGTCGTGTTGCTCTTCCTGCAAAATTCCGTTCTCAGCTCGGAACTGGTTTTGTTATGGCTCGCGGTCAAGAGCATTGTGTTTACGTGCTGCCTATGGTTGAGTTCCAGCGTATGACAACGCAAATTCAGCGCACATCTATGAGCAACAAGTCAGCTCGCGATTATCTTCGCGTGTTCCTTTCTGGCGCTGTTGATGAAGAGCCAGATAAGCAGGGACGCATTGTTGTGCCGCCAATGTTAAGAGATTACGCCAATTTGGGCGATCAAATTGTTGTTATTGGTGTTGGTACGCGTGCAGAGATTTGGAATAAATCTGCTTGGGAAGAGTATCTTGCCGATCGTGAGCAAGGTTATGCGGATATTGCTGACGATGTACTTCCGGCGGTGATGTGATGACTGATGTTATGAAAGACATTACAGCTATTCACGCACCGGTATTATTGCAAGATTGTGTTGATTTAGTTACTCCTTCTTTGCAACATAAAGGCGCAATAGTAGTAGATTGCACTTTAGGTCTTGCTGGTCATGCAACTGCTTTTCTTAAAGCTGCGCCTTTTGCAACACTTATTGGTATTGATCGTGATGCTGAAGCACTTTCGTTAGCAACGCAAAGAATGCGTAGTGAAGGCCTTGAGAATCGTTTTATTCCTGCACATGCGGCATTCGATGAGATTGATGAAGTACTACGAGAAAACCGCATTGACGGTATTGATGCTGCTTTTATGGATTTGGGTCTTTCAAGTTTGCAAATTGACGAAACTGATCGCGGTTTTTCTTATTCTCACGATACAGCACTTGACATGCGTATGGATACAACGCAAGCAACTACTGCCGCAACGATTTTAGCTACTTATGATTCTCGAGGATTAACTAGAATTTTCCGCGAGTATGGTGAAGAACGTTTTGCGTCTCTTATTGCTCGTCGTATTGTTGAAGTTCGCGCTACGGAGCCTATTGCTACTTCGGGTCAGTTGGTTAGCTTAGTTGACTCTGTAATTCCGAAAGCTCATCGCGCTACTGGAAATCCAGCAAAACGAGTGTTCCAAGCTTTGCGTATTGAAGTGAACGGTGAATTAGATAAATTGAGCTGTACTCTTCCTAAAATTGCTTTGCATCTTCGTGAGCATGGTCGCTTAGTTGTTGAATCTTATCATTCATTGGAAGATACAGCTGTAAAACGTTTTATGAATCAAGGATTAACCGTTGATGTTCCTGCAAACATGCCTGTTATTCCTGACGATGCTCAGCCGTTCTTTAAAGCTCTTACTCGCGGAGCTATGAAGGCTTCTAAAGAAGAAATTGTTCATAACACTAGATCTTCTTCAGTTCGTTTGCGCGCTGTCGAATTATGCCGACCTATTCCTGAGCGTTGGATTCCAAGGCTTGAAGATGAGGCGGCTGGTCGTAAAGCTATAAAAGGAGGTCGCTGACATGGTATTGAACATGCAAAATCGTGTTTTGCGCTCTTCTGCGTCTTCTGCTTCAGCTCCAGCTGGTCGTACTAAAGATAATTCGACTCGTAAAGAATACGTACATAATTCTGCTCCTTCGGCGTTTAACCCATCTCAACGTAAATCTTCTGCTGTGCTTGAACGATTTCGCAAGGTTATGACATGGAGCAATACGCGCAAAGTACCTCTTGTAAATTGCATGATTATTGTGATTTTTATGGTTGTTACGTTGTTGACTTCGCTTCTTTTGCGTACGCAAATGGCAGAGATTTCCTTCGACCAAACTGCAGTACAGATGCGTATTTCTCGTTTGCATCAGGATGTGGAAGCTCGTCAAGCGAAATTAGATACTTTGGAATCTGAACTTCCTGCAAGAGCGCAACGAATGGGAATGGTTCCGCAACAAGGTTCTATTTCTATTGACTTGAGTGATTATGCAGCAAAACGAAAACATGGTCATTCTGAGAAAACTAAGCACGAAAAACAAACTAATAACTCAAATAAAACTCAAAAACAAGAACAACAAAATCGTCAATATCAACAGAAAGCAAAACAGGAGAAACATTGATGCGCCACTTAATCAAACAACGTTTCGCTTCTCAGCAGATATTTGCGCGTAAGTGCACCGTAATTGCAATTGTTTTTGCGTTAATTGGTGTTAGTGCAATAGTAAAGCTAAGTTTTATACAGATTATTAATGCTCGTTCAACAGCGCAAGCAGCTCAGGCTGAGCGTAGTCGTGTGCGACCAATTCTTGCACGTCGTGGTCGCATACTTGATGCTAATGGTGCTGTGTTGGCTCAAAGTGTTGAGCGATTTAATATTATTGGAGATCCACTTAATGCTCAGGCTTTTGTGCCGACTCCTTGCACAAAACAAACCGAGCATAACTGTCATATGCTTAATGGCAAGCCTGTAGAAGGCACGGGCGCTGTGGCGGTCGCCCGTTTGCTTGCTCCGATTTTGCACATGAGTTCTGTAGAACTTGGTGGAAAGCTGGCTGGCGTTGGTCGTTACGTTTTATTGAAACGTAACGTGACTCCTGCAATGAAACGTGCCATTGACGATTTGAATCTTTCTGGGTGTATTTATGCAGAGAACAGTAGTGAACGAGTATATTCAAGCGGTCCTATTCTTGGATCTGTGATTGGTGCTGTTGCTAATGCCGATGAAGTTAATCGTAAAGATATTAAAGATCGTAAAGGCGAGGTTGGTGTTACAGGTCTTGAATTTACTAAAGATGCAACTTTGAACGGCGTAGACGGATATCAGCGTTATCAAGGTAATAATGCAGGAAATGAGAAAATTCCTGGTACTGTAACTGAATCTAAGCCTGCAATCAACGGAAGCGATGTTAAGCTCACAATCGATAGCGATGTCGATTGGTATGTTAAAAAAGTTTTGCTTGATGGCAAGAAAAAATATCATGCAACTTGGGGTATTGCAGTAGTGCAAGATGTTCGTACTGGCGAAATACTTGCTTTGGAAGATACTGATGAGATTAAAGCTGGAACAACGCAAGCTAAGGTGAATGTTTCTAGAGCTGTAAGCCAAACCTTTGAGCCTGGTTCTATTGGTAAAGCTTTCTCAATGTCTGGAATGTTACAAACTGGTGCGCATAAGCTTACTGATAAATTTGCTGTTCCTAATACTCTCAATAAGAACGGTCAAGCATTCCATGATGCTGTTAGCCACGGTGTTGAGCGTTGGACATTAGCTGGTATTCTTTCAGAATCTTCTAACGTCGGTATGGTTATGGCTGGTGAAAAATATCCGATAGATAAACGCTATGAGTATCTTTATAAATTTGGTCTTGGTCAGTACTCGGGATTGAATTTACAAGGAGAATCTCGCGGCTTGCTTCCTAGCGTTCAAGCTTGGGATGGTCGTAAAAAAGATACCGTTCTGTTTGGTCAGGGTTATGCAGTGAATGCTTTGCAGCTTACTAATGCGATTGCAACTATTGCAAATAAAGGCGTGAGATTGCGTCAGTCAATAGTTAAATCCGTTATAGATCCTAATGGTAGGGTTACAAAGTCTTCTCGCCCTGCAGGAACGCGCGTTTTGGATGAAAATGTTGCTGCACAAATGATGAATGCTTTGGAAAATTCTGGTGAGCATTATCATAGATTTGCTGGTGTCGATGGTTATCGTGTTGCTGCAAAGAGTGGTACAGCTGAAGTTGCTGGCGCTGATGGTAAACTTAGCTCTACAATCAGCGACTGGTCGGGTGCTATACCAGCAGATAATCCTCGCTTCGTCATAACAGTTGTTTTGCGTGATCCACAAGGTATTTATGGTGGTATGACTGCAGGTCCACTGTTCAAAACTATTGGAGAATTCTTAATGCAAAAGTATGATATTCCAGCTTCTTCTCCACGCACAAATCCTGTTCCTGTGAATTGGTAGTGTACGCATTACAATGTTGTTGTCTATAAAGTAGGGTGTGCAATGAGTGCGGTTGATGAATACTCTAGAATTAGGGTGACGCTAGGTTTTGCTGCAAAAAATTATGGTTTTGAAGTTGTTCCTGCGTTTGCTTCAGAGGTAACTATTACTTCTATTGCTCATGATGTGCGTCATGTACGTCCTGGTGGATTATTTGTGCCAATTGGTCATATTGATCGTCGTCAGCTTGAGGCTGCACGTGATGCTGGGGCATATGCTGCATTAGTTTCACCAGAATTTCGTGGTGAGGCTGCAGATTTAGGTCTACCTTTGCTTGTTTCTTCTGCTAATCCAGTTGCTTTGGGCAAGCTTGCTTGCGATATTAATGCAGATCCTTCTTCATGCGTCGCAATATTTGCGATTGCTGGTGACGATGATGATGAGATCCATGCTAACGTTTTGCGATTAGCTGATTTTTTGCATATGTTAGGCAATCCTGTTGGTGTTATTAGTGATGCTGGATCTACTTCATTACAGCGTGAATTGTCTTTGCAATATCCTTTAAATATTGCCGATGTACAGCATGCTTTATCCGTGTGTGCAGAAGATGGTGCCGCAGCTGTTGTTATTGCACTTAATTCTGCAACTTTAGCTAAGAATGCGTTGCAATCCGTTAATATTGATGTTCTTGGCGTTGAGCAAATTCAGAATGAAAGCAATTCTGGCGCAGGATCTGATTCTCAATCTGATACTGAGTCTAAAGATAGCTCTGATACTAATTCTGAATCTGAACCTAATTCTGAATTTAAAGATGCAGCCTCAAATGTGAAAATTAGCGCAAAGATATCTTCTTCACCGCTTTACCCGGCATATGCAACCGGCATGAGTTTTTATGCGTTGCGTCAACGTTATGGTTTTTCTGGAAGAGAGCACGCTTATTGTGTTACTAGATCGGCTGAGTCTGACGAATTAGCTGAATTAGCGGATCAAATTGGTGGCAATGATGTACAGCGGCATCTTTCATTATCTATTGCAATGGTGTTAGCTGCTGGTGTTCGTCGTGGGACTATTAAAAGTGCGCTGCGAGTTTCGCATGAATTGCACTGAATTGTGCTGAAGCGCTGATTTCATTCGAGTTTTCAAATAAATTAATTGCGTGAGTTTTGTTTAAGAGCTTTTAATTATGTGGCTAATTTGGAGGATGTTATGAGTTGTGTTGAAACTTCGTGTGCTAGCAATGCTAAGAGTTTAGATTATGCTGATATGATGCCTATGAATATAAGCGAAATTGCTAACGCTGTTCATGGGGAAATGCACGAGTTTAATAGTTGTGACACAGATTTAGTTGCAAATTCCGTTTTTAGTGATTCTCGTCAAATCCGTAAAGGTTCTGTGTTCGTAGCTATAGTTGGTGAACATGTTGACGGTCATGATTATGTAAAGAATGCTGAAAAATCTGGAGCTGTTGTAGCTATTGTTGAACATGTTGTCGAAGGCACTAATCTCAATCAAATAGTTGTTAATAATTCTGTAGAAGCGCTGGGTTTGCTAGCTAAACATAATTTGGAACTTCGCCGCAATCTTAACAAACCTTTCACTATTATTGGTATCACTGGTTCCGTTGGCAAAACAACAACGAAAGATATGTTGAAGGCTTTGTTGAGCACGCTAGGCGAAACAGTTGCTCCTGTTGGATCTTTTAATAATAATATTGGTTTGCCTCTTACTGCTTTGCAAGTTGGCAGTAATACTCGATTTTTAATAGCAGAAATGGGTGCTAACCATGTTGGCGAAATTGCCAATTTAACTCATATTGCTCCTCCGGATCTCGCAATAGTGCTTAAAGTTGGTGTTGCTCATTTAGGTGAATTTGGCTCAGTTGAGCGAATTGCGCAAGCAAAAAGTGAGATTGTGCGTGGGCTTTTGCCACATGGCATAGCAGTATTAAATTCCGACGATAAGCGAGTTTCTGCAATGTCTTGTCTTGTAGAGAATAAGCATGTGCGCTGGTTTGGTAGAAATGCTAAAAACGGATTGCTGGAATCAGCTAGTAAAGATGACTACCAACTTTCAGCTAGCAATATAAAGTTAGATTCTTTTGGTAAAGCAGTTTTTACTATCACTGAACGCATTAATTCTTCTGATTTAGTGAATCATATTGAAGTGCATCTTGCTATACAAGGCGAGCATAATGTTATGAATGCGCTTGCAGCAGCAAATGTTGCCAGATATTTGGGAATGACTTTAGATGATATTGCTTCTGTGCTGTCTAAAGTTTCGCATATTAGCCCGCATCGCATGCAATTGAGTACAGTTTCTAAGAATGACGAGAAATTTACACTTATTGATGATTCCTTTAATGCAAATCCTGATTCTATGAAAGCAGGAATCGATGGTTTGTGCGCTTATGAAAATGATTCTTGTAGTGCATCTTCGAAACCTTTCCGTATAGCGGTTCTTGGTTCTATGTTGGAGCTTGGCAGCAACGAAGATGAATTGCACACAAATATTGGAGAATATGTGGCAAATTCGAGTGTCGATGCGGTTGTTGCTGTTGGTTCGAAAACGGACTCTGACTTAGATAAATTAGCTCACTGTATTGCTCAAGGTGCGCGTTCTTCTTGGAATAATAAACTACCTTCTTCTCATGAGGCAGTCTATTTTGTACACAGTGCGAATGAGGCTGATGATATTGTTTGGAAACTTGTGGCCGAGCATCCGAGTAGTGTTGTGTTATTGAAAGGCTCTCATGCTTCAGGCTTGAGCGTGCTTGCTGAACATTGGGCAAATATTTAACTGCTCGATGCTCAATATAAGTGTGAAATTAATAAATTAAGTATTATAGCAAACAGAACAGTAAACGGAGGTTAAGCGGTGATTGCGCTTATTGTAGGAATTGTGGTGTCGCTCGTAGTTACGATTGTTGGCACACCTTTGCTTATTCGTTTAGTGCATCGTTTGCACTACGGTCAGTACATTCGCCAAGATGGACCACAATCTCATTTAGTAAAGCGCGGCACGCCAACTATGGGCGGTGTTGTTATTAATTTTGCTGTAGTAGCAGGTTGGGCTGCTTCTGCTCTTTATAGATATGTTTCTGTTGGTCGCTCGCCTTCATGGTCTGCTGTTTTGGTGCTGTTTGCAATGCTTTCAATGGGTTTGCTTGGCTTTATTGATGATTTTGCTAAGGTTCGTAAAAAGCAGAATCTTGGTCTTTCTGTACATGCGAAGTTTACTGGTCAAATTATTTTTGCAAGTATTTACGCGCTTTTGTCATTGCTATTGCCAACTCAATCTGGTATTGCTAGCGCTCAACCTGGAATGAGTTTTATTGAAAAACCATTTTTTGATTTTTCTATACTCGGTAAAGGTGTAGGAATCGTAGTATTTATTGTTTGGGTTAATTTCCTTATTGCTGCTTGGTCTAACGCTGTAAACTTGACTGACGGACTTGATGGTTTAGCTTCTGGATCTTCTATGATTGCTTTTGCTGGTTACGCTTTGATTGCTTTTTGGGAAAGCTACCATGTGCGTGGAGGCGGTCATTTTGGATTCTCTTACGCTGTTTCTGACCCTCTCGATTTAACTATTATTGCTGTTTGCGCTGCTGTTGCTTGCTTTGGATTCTTGTGGTTTAATTCGAATCCTGCTCAAGTATTTATGGGAGATACTGGTTCGTTGGCTTTAGGCGGATTATTTGCAGCTCTTTCTATTGCAACTCACACAGAGTTTTTGGCTGTGATTTTGGGTGGATTATTTGTAATGGAAGCTGCAAGTGACGTTATTCAAGTTGGATTCTTTAAAGCTACGCATAAGCGCGTGTTCAAAATGGCTCCTATTCATCATCATTTTGAATTGCTCGGCTGGACGGAAACTAAGGTTGTTGTGCGATTCTGGATGATTGAGCTTATGTTTGTGCTTTCTGCACTTATGATGTTCTATGCCGATTGGGCAGGGCATTCTGGCTTGCTTATTTAATTTCAAAAATTGGAAGGCTTCAATATGAATATTGTCGATGGCAATGGAGTATCTGTTTCGTCTGAATCTACTTGTAAGTCGTGCACAAGCGATAAAGCATTTGCTTTTAAGCGTGTATTAGTTGCAGGTCTTGGAGTTTCGGGTCGTGGCGCAGCTGAGGTTTTGCGCGCTGTTGGATCTGAGACTGTGACTGCAGACGAAAATAAGCCTGATGCCGATATACATGATTTTTCAGCAATAGACTGGTCTAAAATCGATGCTGTTGTTACATCTCCAGTATTTAACCCTCGCACGCCATTTTTGCAAGAAGCTGCATCGCGCAATATTCCAGTAATGAGCGAAGTTGAATTAGCGTGGCGCTTGCGCGTACCTTCTAAGCGCACGAATAAACCTGCTTATTGGATTGGCATTACTGGCACAAATGGTAAGACTTCTACTACAGAAATGACTTCTGCAATGCTAACCGCTTGCGGATTAAATGCTCCAGCCGTGGGAAATATTGGAAAGTCTGTGTCACATGCTGCTTTGGAATGTGAGCATGATGCTTTATGCGTTGAATTAAGCTCTTTCCAATTGCATTTCACTGATTCTTTAGCTCTTGATTGTGCTGCTATTACTAATATTGCTGCTGATCATTTAGATTGGCATGGTGGCATGGAAGCGTACGCTCGTGACAAGTCAAAAGTATTTAATAATGTGCAAAAAGCTTTGGTTTACAATGCTCAAGATGAGCGTGTAAGCAAATTGGCAGATTGTGCACAAGTTGCTGATGGTTGTAAAAAGATTGGTTTTACGTTAGGAGAGCCTAAAGATGGTGAAATTGGCGTAAAAGACGGTTGGATTGTCGATAACAGCGGTGTTGCTGGAGGAACTAAAGGCACTCTAAAACCTATTGTCGAATTGCGTGAGCTAAAACATCTGTGCGAGCCTGATGGCAGTGTGTATCCGCATTTATTAGCTGATGCTCTTACTGCGTTAGCTTTATCTTTAGGTTTAACTGGTGACGTAGATTCTTCAGTTCGTGCTTTACGCGAATTTGCTCCTGGAGGTCATCGCATTCAAACAGTTGCGACTTTGATGTCTGAAGATGAAAATCCTTCGCATTGTATTAGATTTGTAGATGATTCTAAAGCAACTAATGCTCATGCTGCTTGTGCATCTTTAGCTAGTTTTGCTAATAATTCGGTTGTTTGGATTGCTGGCGGTTTAGCTAAAGGTGGTCATTTTGAAGATTTAATTGCAAACCAACTTCATGTGATTAAAGCAGTTGTTGTTATTGGAATAGATCAACGTCCAATTGTTGAAGCTCTTCACAGTTCAGCTCCTCACATTCCAGTAACTATTGTTTCACAGGATGGTTCTTGCGCTAAATCATATGATTGCGTTGATGACTTAGTTTGTGAGAATATTGAGAATACTTCGCTTGTAAATCCTGATTCTTCATTCGGTGAGGCTGTTATGCGTCAAACTGTAGAAGCTGCTGGGCGTTATGCTAAGCCTGGTGATGTTGTTCTGCTTGCTCCTGCTTGTGCCTCTATGGATCAATTTGTTTCGTACGCCGATCGCGGCAATCGTTTTGCTAAAGAATCTCAACGATGGGTGCATAATCATGGTGTTCAACAGTAATAAGCCTAAAAAGTTTTTGCGTTCATTAGCGCGCAAAGTCTCAGAAGTTATTATGGAAGATCATATTGAAGCAGATTCAGATTCTTCTCATTCTTCCCAAAAACAAAAATTTGAATCTTTTAAAAAATCTATTAGGACTTCAGCAAGTAAAGTAGGCGAGTCCATAAGCAAAGTAGGAGCGTATGCAAGCAAAGCGGGTAAGGAATTAGGCAAATCTGTAGGAAAGTCTGTAAGTAAGTCCGTAAGTAATTCTGTTACTAAAGTTGGCAGATCTGTAGGTTCTTCTTTCAATGAATCTGTAAAATTTGTAAAAGATGTAAAGAAGTCGAAGGTTGCGAAACAAGCGAAACAAACTAAACGGGCTAATTTAATAAAGCCTGCAGAGCAAGCAAATCCTGTAAATACTATAAATCCTGTGAAACCTGCAAAGCTAACAAAGATAGCGAAACCAGCAAATACAGCAAAGCCGGCAAAGTCAATTAAATACGCAAAATTAGCGCATACTGTATCTGGAATATTTTCCTCGAAAAAAGACTACTCAAAAAACTCGTTAGAGCGCAAAACTCAAGATTCAGAGTTAAAGAAGTATGTTGGCTTGCGCAGTTTAACTAACCCACTGTGGTGCTTATACGGCATGCGAGTATCAGTGGTTATACTGTCGATTTTTGGCTTATTCATGGTGTTTTCTAGTTCTTCAGTAACTATGATTACCTACGGAATTGCACCTTGGGGTCAAGGCGTAAACCAAACAATGTATTGCGTTTTAGGCTTAATTGGCTATATTTTCGCTTCTCGACTTCCAGTTACAGTTTATAGACGATACGTTGCTGTCATTTACATTATTTCTGTTATTGCACAGTTCTTAACATTTGTTCCAGGTTTACGACGTGAAGTTAATGGTAATGCTGGTTGGATTGCTTTCGGCCCTATTACTTTGCAGCCTGCAGAAATTACAAAACTTGCATTATGTATTTGGCTTCCAATAGCTTTGATTGCTGCAAAACAAGCATATGAGCGTGTGCAAATGCGCGCATATATTCCTGTAGCAGCAGGACTCGGCGTATCGTTATTGCTTGTTATTGCAGGTAAGGATCTTGGTACTGCTTTAATTATTATTCTTATTGCACTTATAGCTTTTTATCTTGGTGGATTCCCTACGCGCTGGCTGATAGGAAGTATTTTTATTGCTATTGCTATGGTCGCTATACTTGTTTTGACAAGCCAAAATCGTATGCGACGTATTCTTGCTACTTTGCACGGATGCGATGCAAAAGCAGCTAAAGGCGTTTGCTTCCAAGCAATTCATGCTCAATATGCAATGGCTTCTGGTGGACTATTAGGCGTTGGAATCGGAAACTCTCGTGAAAAATGGAATTATTTGCCTTACGCTCACAATGATTTTATTTTCGCTATTATTGGCGAAGAGATGGGCTTTTTGGTTGCAGCAGCAGTAATTTTGCTATACGTAATTATTGGTTGGTGCATACTATCTTCAGCATTAAAAGCGAAATCGCAATTTATTTCAATCGTATTAATGTGTATTGCAACGTGGATTGTAGGCCAAGGATTAGTTAATATTCTTGTTGTTGTGCAAATACTTCCGGTTATGGGCTGTCTCTTATACACATCT
>NZ_LXJL01000015.1:28530-41500 GCF_001641215.1 Gardnerella sp. 30-4
TGCTCAATATGCAATGGCTTCTGGTGGACTATTAGGCGTTGGAATCGGAAACTCTCGTGAAAAATGGAATTATTTGCCTTACGCTCACAATGATTTTATTTTCGCTATTATTGGCGAAGAGATGGGCTTTTTGGTTGCAGCAGCAGTAATTTTGCTATACGTAATTATTGGTTGGTGCATACTATCTTCAGCATTAAAAGCGAAATCGCAATTTATTTCAATCGTATTAATGTGTATTGCAACGTGGATTGTAGGCCAAGGATTAGTTAATATTCTTGTTGTTGTGCAAATACTTCCGGTTATGGGAGTGCCTATGCCGTTTGTGTCCGCAGGTGGATCTTCGCTTGTTATGTGTTTGGTTGCAATTGGCGTAGCTGATGGTCTTATGCGTTCCAATCCGCAACTTACTATATCGAAGTAGTAAGTATTTACAACTTTTTTATAATATGAAAGTTATAACAAGGGTAGTGAAATGAAGTTTGATAATGCTATTGAGCATGAAGTGCATATTGTTCTTGCAGGCGGGGGTACTGCAGGTCATGTCAATCCTTTGCTTTCTGTTGCAAACGCGATTAAAAAGCTCAATCCTGAAGCGTTAATTAGTGTAATTGGCACAGAAGTTGGTTTGGAAAAAAGTCTTGTGCCGAATGCAGGGTACGAACTTGACACTATAGAAAAAGTGCCGTTCCCACGTAAGCCAAATCTAGATGCAATTAAGTTTCCAATTCGATGGATGCGCGAAAAACGCAAAGTGCGAAATATACTAGCCGCTAGAAAAGCAGATATAGTAGTGGGCTTCGGTGGCTATGCTTCTGCTCCAGTATATTCTCAAGCTCATGCGCAGCATATTCCTATTGTGATTCACGAGCAGAATGCTAAATCTGGAATGGCAAATCGCTTAGGTGCAAGTTGGGCTGATGCTGTTGGAACAGTTTATGGGAATACTGATTTGCGCACACGAAAAGGTGTCAAAGTTGAAAGAGTTGGTTTACCTCTTAGACCTGCTATTTCTCAATTGTGTGAAAGATTAGAAAAAGATTATGATTCCGCTCGCGTTGAAGGTGCGCAAAAACTTGGCGTTGACCCTAAACGTCCAATTATTCTTGTTACCGGCGGATCTTTGGGTGCAAAAAGCATAAATCAAGCTGTTGCTGCAGCAGCAGGAGATATTTTAAAACATGCGCAAGTAATTCACTTGACTGGTCGCGCAAAAGCGGAAGAAGTGCGAGATATAGTTGCAAAGCAAGTAGGTGAATCGCAAATAAACGATATTAAACCAGAGCATGCTGGTTGTGGCGATTATCATATTGCAGAATATTTAGAGCGTATTGATTGGGCTTTTGCTTGTGCAGATTTAGTTATATGTCGTGCAGGAGCTGGAACGGTTGCAGAAATTTCTGCACTTGGCTTACCTGCTGTATACGTGCCATTGCCTATTGGCAACGGCGAGCAGCGTTTCAATGTTGAGCCTGTAGTAAATGCAGGGGGAGCATTAATGGTAAATGATGCTGATTTCAATGCGAAGTGGTTTATAGATGAAGGATTAGCTTTATTGCAAAACAAAAAGCAATTACAAGCTATGCGCACTAAATCTTGGAATTATGGTATTCGTGATGCTGCAGACGTTATGGCGAAGCGTATTCTTGAAATCGCAAAAGAAGGCAGAAAGTAATGACTAATCTTAATAGCAATACAACTTCATCTCATAACAACATTGATTTAAACCCAGTAAAATCAGCGTTTGATGATTCGCAAACTATTTCAAAACTAGGGCGAGTGCATTTTATTGGCATTGGCGGAGCTGGAATGAGTGTTCTGGCAGAAATGTTGCATGAAGAGGGAGTAAGCGTAAGCGGTTGCGATCGTGAAGCAAATGATCACACTCAACGCTTGGAAGAATTAGGTATTGAAGTAGAAATTGGACAAAGTGCTTCACATGTTGAGCATGCAGATGTACTCGTGTATTCAAGTGCTATTAAACCGAGCAATCCGGAGATTATGGCAGCATATGAGCGCGGCATAAAACTTGTTCATCGCAGCGATATTCTTGCGTTATTATTATCTGCAAAAACTGGTGTGACTGTTGCTGGAGCGCATGGTAAAACAACTACTAGCTCACTTCTTTCTCATATATTAACTGTGGCTGCAGTAGGCGATTTGGCTGATCCAAGCTACGCAATCGGCGGATCTATTCAAGCCGCAGACGGAACAGTTTTAGACGGCGGTCATGCTGGTAATGGAATTGTTATGGTTGCTGAAGCTGACGAATCTGACGGAAGTTTTGAAAAATACAGCCCAAGTATTGCAATCGTAACAAATGCTGAAGCAGATCACTTGGATCATTACGGCTCTAGTGAACGATACAGAGAAGCATTTGTTGAGCACGTAAGTCATGCTGTTAATAACGTAATAATTTGTGCAGAAGACGAAGGTGCTAGAAAAGTACTTGAAGCTATGCCGGATAATATTTTAAACAAAACAATTGCTTACGGTAATTTGGATACTTGGAGCCTAAAACTCAGCTCGCGCGTACAAAAATTAGCTATCTTCGCAAGTATTGAGCATGAAAATGAGCAAGCTGTAAGTGGTCGCGAAATGTTTACGCTTGTATTGCCAGAAAAAATTTTGGATGAGCATACTAAATGTTCGAACAAGGTGCAAGTTAGCTTGTTAATACCAGGTTTGCATAATGCTCTTAATGCTTCTGCAGCTATTGTTGCTGCAGTATTGCTCGGTATGAATCCAGAAAATGCGGCTCGTGGTGCAGAAAGCTTCCGAGGTGCGTCTCGTCGTTTTGATATTCGTGGATGTGTTGATGGTGTAACAGTTGTGGACGATTATGCTCACCATCCAACTGAAATAGCTGCATTATTGCGCGCTGCTCGAAGAAAGTACACTTCTTCTACTCTTCGCGTGCTGTTTCAGCCTCATTTGTTCTCCAGAACGCAGGCTTTTGCTAATGAGTTTGCAAAATCTTTGGCTCTTGCAGACGATGTAATTGTTACAGGAATTTTCCCAGCTCGCGAAAAGCAGGAAGATTTTCCAAATATTAATGCTGAAACTATTGTTAAAGCTGCAAAATCACAGAATCTTGATGTAAAAATTGAAGCGGTTGACGATATGCGCGCAGCTGCGTTGAAACTGGCTTTGCGTGCAAAATCTGGTGATGTGCTGCTTACAGTTGGTGCAGGAAGTATTACTGCTATGACGTCTGTTATGCTAGAAGCATTGTAGTGCTTTGAAATTAAGCGATTAAAATATAAATTATTACGAGAGGCAATTATGGGTCGCGTGAGGTCAAGCAAATCGTACGATGCTGATGCAAATAATTCGCATCGTCGTACCGTTTCAAGTCTTAATATTGCGCGTACTGAAGAGTCTCGTAGTAATAAATCAAGCAGCATTGCGTCTCGTAGTAGTGCGTCTCGTAGTGCTGAATTGCTTAATAATGAATTGCGTAGTGGTGWATTGCGTGGTGTAGCGCGTGGTGCGAAATCTAATATCGGAAAATCTAATATAAAAAAATCTAGTATCGAAAAAACGCGTGATGAAAAAATTCATATTTCTAAACCTAGATCTGCTTCGTCGTTGCGCAAAGACCAGCGTTTCCAAAGGCATATAATCAGCCAAAACACATCGCAAATACGAGTAGCTGATGTTAATGAAAAAAATCATCAAGGTAAGTTTGTTGACGCTAGACTTTTGCCGAAGCTTGATTTTGTAAGAAAAACTTTAAGTCAAACTTCTGGTTCTCTTGGAATGATTACTCGTCCTAGAATAATTAATTTTCGAGAGCGTTTGAAAGAACGTAAATCTGCTTATTTGCAATTTACTGTTAAACGAATTCTTGCAATTCTTGCAGTGATTGCCTCTGTTTCGGCGATTGTTTGGTTTTTATTCTTCTCGCCAGTTT
Organism: Gardnerella sp. 30-4; assembly: GCF_001641215.1. NCBI lineage: Bacteria > Bacillati > Actinomycetota > Actinomycetes > Bifidobacteriales > Bifidobacteriaceae > Gardnerella > Gardnerella sp. 30-4. Next base: position 32,444 of record NZ_LXJL01000015.1, read on the forward strand.
TTCTTCTTAAGTCTAGCGATATAAGTATTTCTGGATCTAACGAGTGGGTGAGTGAGCAAAAAATTGCTTCAATTGCGTCAACTCAGGTTGGTAAATCACTATTTTTAGTTTCTTCTCAAGAAGTAATTAACCAACTTAACGATATTCCTGGCGTAACTGAAGCAAAAGTTTCTAAGAATTTTCCTAATGGTTTGCATGTTTCTGTACATGCGCAACGTCCTGCAGCAATGCTCAAAACTCGAGATAGCAATAAATTAACTGCTGTTGACGCTAAAGGTCGCGTGTTAAATGCCGTAGCTCAAGTTACAACACAAGGAATACCTGTTATTGAAGTTTCAAATGTGCAAAGAAGTTTGAATAATAGAGCGGTACTTGAAGCTGTAAAAATTGTTAGTTCACTTTCGGAATCTTTGCGAGCTAGAGTTACGAGAGTTAGTGCAAAAACTCAAGATTCTGTCGAAACAGAATTAGGGGATGTTAAAAAAACTATTATATGGGGCAATTCGTCTCAGATTGAGTTAAAGAAAGCTATTGTTGCCAAGATTATTGATGATCCTAGTAAAATTGGAAACAAACGCAGCTTAGATGTGTCTGCTCCTGTGCGTCCAATTCTTAAATAGGGTTTTAAAACTTTATTAATTGCATTGTCAAGATTAGGTGTATAATAGTAATTCGTGTGTGCCAACGGCGTGCCTTATGTTATAGGCGTGCGTGTTGGGATATCCCAAGTGCCAAAGATAGTGCGCAGTAATGTGTGGCTGGAGGCGCGAGGGCCATCGGGCCGGTGGACTGTGGCTTTTACTCTTTAACCGATTCTTTGGTTATGGTGTGCTGCAGTGTGGCGGTTTTCACCAAATAGAAAATAACAATGAATCGGAGAACTTAAGTTGCCTACGATTGAACAACTTGTCCGTAAAGGACGTCAGGCCAAGCCGAAAAAGTCAAAGACTTTGGCCTTGAAGGGTAGCCCGCTGCGTCGTGGCGTGTGCACCCGTGTGTACACCACCACTCCTAAGAAGCCAAATTCCGCGCTTCGTAAGGTTGCTCGTGTGCGCCTCAGCTCTGGTATTGAAGTAACCGCCTATATTCCAGGCGAAGGTCACAACTTGCAGGAGCACTCCATCGTGCTCGTGCGTGGTGGCCGTGTGAAGGATCTCCCAGGTGTGCGTTACCACATCGTGCGTGGCGCATTAGATACCCAGGGTGTCAAGGACCGCAAGCAGGGTCGTTCCCTGTATGGAGCAAAGAAGGCGAAGTAAAACATGTCACGTAAAGGACCTGCAAAAAAGCATCAACTGCTTCCTGATCCAATCTACGGCTCGACCGTCGTGGCTCAGTTGATTAACAAAATCCTTCTCGATGGTAAGAAGTCCATCGCAGAAAACATCGTCTACACCGCTCTTGAGCAGGTGAAGGCAAAGACCGAGCAGGAGCCAGTTTCTGTATTGAAGCGCGCTCTTGATAACATTCGTCCAAATCTTGAGGTTCGTTCTCGCCGCGTTGGTGGCGCAACTTACCAGGTTCCAGTCGAAGTTAAGCCTGCTCGTGCAAACACTCTTTCCCTCCGCTGGCTTACTGACTTCTCACGTGTTCGTCGTGAAAAGACTATGGCTGAGCGTTTGGCCAACGAAATTCTCGATGCCTCCAATGGCTTGGGTGCTTCCGTGAAGCGCCGCGAGGATACCCACAAGATGGCAGAAGCAAACAAGGCTTTTGCTCACTATCGCTGGTAATCCACAAGATAATCGGTATCTTAAAGAGCTAAGGATAAGAATATGGCACAAGATGTGCTTAACGACCTGAATATGGTTCGTAATATCGGCATCATGGCGCACATTGATGCAGGTAAGACTACTACCACCGAACGTATTCTTTACTACACTGGTAAGAACTACAAGATCGGTGAAACTCATGATGGTGCTTCTACCATGGACTTCATGGCTCAGGAGCAGGAGCGCGGTATTACTATTCAGTCTGCTGCAACTACCTGCTTCTGGAAGCGTCAGACTCATGACGTTGATGATCGCTATCAGATCAACATCATCGATACCCCAGGCCACGTGGACTTCACCGCTGAGGTGGAACGTTCCCTTCGCGTGCTCGATGGTGCTGTAGCAGTCTTCGATGGTAAGGAAGGTGTGGAACCTCAGTCCGAAACCGTGTGGCGTCAGGCTGATAAGTATAGCGTTCCACGTATCTGCTTCATCAATAAGATGGATAAGCTTGGCGCTGATTTCTACTATTCCGTCAAGACCATCAAGGAGAAGCTCGGTGCAACTCCACTCGTTATTCAGCTTCCAATCGGTGCTGAAAACGACTTCGTTGGCGTTGTTGACTTGATTCGTATGAAGGCTTACGTCTGGAATGACGTTAAGGACGATATGGGTGCTCACTATGACACCGTTGACATTCCTGAAGATTTGCAGGAACGTGCAGAACAGTATCGTGCTGAGCTTATGGATCAGGTTGCTGAAGCTGACGATGAGCTGGTTGAGAAGTATCTTGAAACTGGCGAACTTACTGAAGAAGAAATGCGCGCTGGTATCCGTAAGCTTACCATTGAGCGTAAGGCATTCCCAGTAACTTGCGGTTCTGCATTCAAGGATAAGGGTGTTCAGCCAATGCTGGATGCTGTTGTCGACTTCCTCCCAAGCCCAGAAGATGTTCCATCTATTAAGGGCTTCAAGCCAGGTGACGAATCTGTTGAAATTGACCGTAAGCCAGTTAATACAGATCCATTTGCAGCATTGGTATTCAAGATTTCAACCCATCCATTCTATGGCAAGCTCGTGTTTGTGCGCGTTTACTCTGGCGAAGTAAAGCCAGGCGATTCCGTGTACGATTCCACGAAGTCCAAGAAGGAACGCGTTGGTAAGATCTTCCAGATGCATGCTGATAAGGAAAATCCTGTAGATTCAGCTGAAGCTGGTAACATCTACACCTTCGTTGGTTTGAAGAACGTCAGCACTGGTGATACTTTGTGCGACGAAAAGAACCCAATTTCTTTGGAATCCATGACATTCCCAGATCCTGTTATCGAGGTTGCTGTGGAGCCAAAGACGAAGGCTGATCAGGAAAAGATGAGCTTGGCTTTGGCTAAGCTTTCTGACGAGGATCCTACATTCCAGGTTAAGACCGATGAGGAATCTGGTCAGACTTTGATTTCCGGTATGGGCGAGCTTCAGCTTGACATTATCGTTGATCGTATGCGTCGTGAGTTCAAGGTCGAAGCGAACGTTGGTAAGCCACAAGTTGCTTACCGTGAGACGATTCGTAAGGCTGTTATGAACCAGGAATACACTCACAAGAAGCAGACCGGTGGTTCTGGTCAGTTCGCAAAGGTTTTGATGAACTTCGAGCCTCTCGACACAGAATCTGGCGAAACCTATCAGTTTGTCAACGAAGTTACCGGCGGCCACATCACCAAGGAATTCATTCCTTCAATCGATGCAGGCGTGCAGGAAGCTATGGAATCCGGCGTTTTGGCTGGCTTCCCAGTTGTGGGTGTAAAGGCAACCGTCACCGACGGTCAGACTCACGATGTCGATTCTTCGGAAATGGCCTTCAAGATTGCAGGTTCCATGTGCTTCAAGGAAGCTGCTCCTAAGGCTAATCCGGTAATTCTCGAACCAATTATGGCTGTCGAAGTCCGTACTCCAGAAGAGTACATGGGCGATGTCATGGGCGATTTGAACTCTCGTCGCGGTAACATCCAGTCTATGACTGATGCTACTGGCGTGAAAGTTATCGATGCCAAGGTGCCGCTGAGCGAAATGTTCGGCTACATTGGCGATCTTCGTTCTAAGACTCAGGGCCGCGCAATGTTCACCATGCAGATGGACTCTTACGCGGAGGTCCCGAAGGCCGTTTCGGACGAGATTATTAAGGCTCAGCGCGGCGAATAAAGCGCACGCTACTTCGGTGTTTTCTGTCCCCGGTCAACGCTAGAATTTCCTACGTTGACTGGGTTCTGGCACCGAAGTGGCACCTAACCCAGAAACCCAGTAATATGTAGCGAAAGACCTCTCACAAATGTGTGAGGCAAACTACGAGACGTCCAGGAGGACAAACACATGGCAAAGGAAAAGTACGAGCGTACTAAGCCGCATGTTAACATTGGTACCATTGGTCACGTTGATCACGGTAAGACTACCTTGACCGCGGCTATTTCTAAGGTGCTGCATGGCGAGTATCCAGATCTGAACCCTCAGTATGACTTCGATCAGATTGATGCCGCTCCAGAAGAGAAGGAACGCGGCATTACCATTAACATCGCACACATCGAGTATCAGACCGCTGAGCGTCACTACGCTCACGTGGACGCTCCAGGCCACGCTGATTACGTGAAGAACATGATCACCGGTGCTGCTCAGATGGATGGCGCAATCCTCGTGGTTGCTGCTACCGATGGTCCTATGGCTCAGACCCGTGAGCACGTTTTGCTCGCTAAGCAGGTCGGTGTCCCGAAGATCCTCGTTGCTTTGAACAAGTGCGATATGGTTGATGATCCAGAACTTATCGACCTCGTCGAAGAAGAGGTTCGTGACCTCCTCGAAGAAAACGGCTTCGATCGCGACTGCCCAGTCATCCGCACCTCTGCTTACGGTGCTTTGCACGATGACGCTCCAGATCACGAGAAGTGGGTAGAGACCGTCAAGGAGCTCATGAAGGCTGTTGATGAGTACATCCCAACCCCAACTCACGATCTTGACAAGCCATTCTTGATGCCAATCGAAGATGTGTTCACCATCTCCGGTCGTGGTACCGTTGTCACCGGTCGTGTTGAGCGTGGTAAGCTCCCAATCAACACCCCAGTTGAGATTGTTGGTTTGCGTCCAACTCAGACCACCACCGTTACCTCCATCGAGACCTTCCACAAGCAGATGGATGAGGCCGAGGCTGGCGATAACACTGGTCTTCTTCTCCGTGGTATCAACCGTACCGACGTTGAGCGTGGTCAGGTTGTGGCTGCTCCAGGTTCTGTGACCCCACACACCAAGTTCGAAGGCGAAGTTTACGTCTTGACCAAGGACGAAGGTGGCCGTCACTCGCCGTTCTTCTCCAACTACCGTCCACAGTTCTACTTCCGCACCACCGACGTCACCGGCGTTATCACCTTGCCAGACGGCGTTGAGATGGTTCAGCCAGGCGATCACGCAACCTTCACTGTTGAGTTGATCCAGGCTATCGCAATGGAAGAGGGCTTGACCTTCGCAGTTCGTGAAGGTGGCCGTACCGTTGGTTCCGGTCGTGTGACCAAGATTCTTGCCTAGTATTTTCTCTAACTGAAAATATTAGCTAAGGCTTAATAAAGACCCCACGAGTTTCCTCGCGGGGTCTTTATTATGTTCGTGCGCGCTTTGAAGGAGCTTGAAATCCCAATGATTTCAAGCTCCTTCAAAGCGCGATTTGGCATGCGAAGCACGGTTGTGGTTAATGCTCAAGCATGTCGTCGCGCACACAAAACACAACCCAGTTTCTAAAACCCAACCACACGAACCTGCCCTGCCTTCGTCAATCGAGACGAAGGCAGGCCTCGCTTGCGTTGAAAGCACACTGTGCTTTCAACCCTGAGCAAGCTCGGCGCTCCGAGTTGCTTTCGCGCGCGCAATGCTGCGCTCAAGCATGTCATCGCGCTCACAAAACACAACCCAGTTTCTAAAACCCAACCACACGAACCTGCCCTGTCTTCATCTTTATTGACGAAGACAAACCTCGCTTGCGTTGAAAGCACACTGTGCTTTCAACCCTGAGCAAGCTCGGCGCTCCGAGTTGCTTTCGCGCGCGCAATGCTGCGCTCAAGCATGTCATCGCGCCCATGTTTGGAACACAGAACACATAAATAAAAACCCTGCTGAATTCGTTCGGCAGGGTTTTGTGTTTAGAAAATCAGAACTACTAATCTCTATTATCTCCGAGCAACTCTAGCAAGTAGATGAACATATTAATGAAGTCCAAGAACAGTTGGAATGCGCAGAAAATAGATACTTTCTTAACCATTTCAGGCTGATTTTCATATTGTGCAAGTAATGCGCGAGTTTGCTGAGCATCGTAAGCTGTTAAACCTGCAAAAATAACGATGCCAATTCCAGCCATAAGACGCATGGTTCCAGTATCTTGCCCAATAAACGAAATAATAATTTGCGCAACAACGAATACAAGTAATGCAACCATTAAAATTGGACCAGCTTTAAGCAAATCCTTTTTTGTAGTAAGTGCAAGCATTGTCAAGCACAGGAAGAATCCTGCAGTTAAAGCAAACACTAATGCCACGGATCCAAGGCTAAATACTTGAAAGACTGAGCTTAAAGTGAATCCTGTTAAAGCAGCATAAGCATAGAACAAAACTCGTACTGTTGTCTCACTCATCTTCATTAAACGCGTTCCAAGAACAACTGCTATCACAACCTGAGCAATTGCCAGCATCATCCAACCCCATCCGCGGGTTGCAAACATAAATCTAAGCCAGAAATTACCGCTCTGAGTGAACAGTGCCACAAGAGTTGTAACAATCAATCCAAGCGTCATTTCGCCATAAGTGCGTCCTACTGAAACTCTTTTTGCTTCTTCAAAAGCATATGTTGCCTGAGTGTCAATAACCTCAGGAGCACTGCTTCCGTAATAATCTTGAGTAAAGTTTGTCATTATTTCTCCTTAACAGCTATGAAATAAAACGCTGTCAAGACAACGTTCTCACATAATTATAATTAAAGCATCTGGGAAAATGCTAAAAAAATACAGCATAATTTATACGTTCGTACAATAAGCTGATTTTAGTATTTCGTAATCTTGCGCTTCGCATTGATATTATGCCTTACTATTAGGTGCCTCTTCAACTTGAGGAGCACCATTAATATCGCGGTGAATACCTTGCATTTGTGTTTCAATATTTTGCAAGCTATGCGCGCAATCGAGCAAAGTTTGAGAGTGTTCAGCCAACTTTGCATCTGGCAAACCGGCTTTGTATCTTAAAGCGTGCTCCAAACTAGCCCAATAATCCATCGCAATAGTTCGGAATTGCACTTCAACTGGCGTGTAGTGTGCTCCAGAAGACAAGAACACAGGAACTGCATAAATTACGTGCAAACTGCGGTATCCATTAGGTTTTGGATTCTTAATATAATCCTTAACTTGCAATACTTGAATGTCTGTTTGTTTAGAAAGATATTGTGCTACAGAATACACATCGTCGCAGTAGTTGCAAATTACGCGAATTCCAGCTACGTCGAAAAGATTATCACGTATAGAGCGTGTGGAAATATCTAGATGACGCCTTTGCAGCTTCTCAAAAATTGAGTGCACTGATTTAAGACGGCGTTCCATGTGGTGAATTGGGTCGTGAGAGAATCGCACCTGAAATTCGCTATCTAGAATCTCGAGCTTTGTACTTATTTCGTACATTGCTCCTTCGTAAATTTGCATCATGTTTACAAATTCGTCGATTTGGTCTTCAGGAAGCATAAGCGAATTAGTTTTGTCGCATTGGGAGCAATTTTGTTGATTTTTTGTATTGCTTACATTGCTACTTAAATTGTTGCTTTCATTAGCTGCTTCGTTGCTATGAAGACGCGCATAGAGTTCTGCTGCGTTTACGCGGTTATGACGATCAAGTATCACGTCTTTTAATAATACTATAAAAACTGCTAAACGTCTGGGAGTGCGTATGTAAATGTAATATTCTTTGCAAAGCGTGATATAAATATCTTAGGTGATTGCGCGCAAGCAAAATCTAGGAAAGTATTTTGACGGGGAGTGTATTTTGTCTGAAAATAAGCAGGATAATATTCCTAAAGTAATTTCAATAGTTGGTCCTACAGCTTCAGGCAAAACTAGTCTTGGTATTGCGCTTGCGAAAAAATTAGCTGAGCGCGGGATTCGTGCGGAAATCATCAACGCAGACGCGTATCAAATGTATCGTTACATGGATATTGGCACGGCTAAGGCGAGTGCGCAGGAGCAGGCGGAAGTACCACACCATTTGCTTGACATTATTGATCCTGAAGAAACGATGACGGTTGCGCGCTTTCAAACTTTGGCAAGGCAGTGTATTAGTGAGTTGCAATCGCGTGGTGTGAGGCCGATTTTAGTTGGAGGATCGGGATTGTATGCTCGTGCTGCTGTGGATGATATTACATTCCCAGGCACGGATGAGTCTATTCGTGCAGCTTTGGAGGAGCGCGAGCGCAAAGAAGGAGCAGGTGCGCTTTTTGATGAGTTGCAACGAAAGGATCCGGTTGCTGCGGCTCATATGGATGCGCGCAATCCGCGACGTACAATTCGCGCGCTGGAAGTGATTGAGCTTACGGGAAAGCCTTATTCCGCAACGCTTCCGAAGTATAAGTATGTGATTGATTGCGTGCAAATTGGCTTAGATTTGCGTCGTGAAGATTTAGATAAGCGCGTGGATTTACGTACGCAAATTATGCGTGAGCAGGGTTTTGTGGATGAGGTGCGCGCAATTCGAGGGCGATTGGGTGTGACTGCAGCTCGTGCTCTTGGCTACCAGCAGATTATGGATTATTTGGATGGCGTTTGGAGTGAGGATGAGGCTTTTGCGGATATTGCGCAAAAAACTCGACGACTTGCACGCAAACAAATGGGTTGGTTTGGTAGGGATGCACGCATTTACTGGTTGGACGCGTTGCGACCGGATCTTGCGGAAGCTGCGCTCGCGATTGTTGATGCTGCGGATGCGGGGGAGTTTGATTGCAATAGTTCTGACGCTACTGAGCACGCTACTCAGCACCATCTCGGAGATGCTTTTAACGTTTAATTTAAGCATTGGAAACATTGGGTTTTGCTACAAAAAACGCCACTGTTTTAGCAGTGGCGTTGTTGCGTTTGTGGAGTCGCGGGGAATTGAACCCCGGTCCGGTGACCGTACCCTCGGTCTTCTACGTGCGTAGTCTGCTGGCCGTGCGGCAGTTTTTCTGCCCCCATGTTATCGCAGACAATTCATGGCGAGCATATCTACAGTCAAAGTCCCTGAATTGTCCTGCAGCTCGGCAATTCAAGCAAGTCTTCTTATGACGTTCAGCACCACTCCGAAGACGTGAG
>NZ_LXJL01000150.1:0-1729 GCF_001641215.1 Gardnerella sp. 30-4
AGTGGAATTAAGAGGTATTGAAACAAATAAAAATAATCTTTTCTTTGGTCTTGAGCAGCATACATAAAACAAATTTCTATTTCGTTCATATGATGCCTCTTTACCTACTGGTATTGGAACTTTCCCAGTTATCATAGGTGCATAAGTCTCAAATTGATATTGGTTCCATCCCTTACTGATAACGAAGACAACATTATCGTATTCTTCGCCCTTAACACCATGTTCTGTCGAAAACTCTGATTCAGGGTACAGAAATTCAATGGCCGCCTTAAATTGACTGTAATCTAAATCTAAAACATCCTGGATTGTTGCATCCAATCCATAGATTGTATCAGGGGCATCGAAATATAGATGGTAGTATCCATCAACCAATGATGGAATAGGCACTAGCTTTGTCTCTACGATAGTGTTGATAACATCAATGGCTCTGCCATTACGAGCTTTCTTTAGCTGCGACTCAAACTCTTTCCATTTCATCTTATCAGCTTTTTTCGTGATAGGATATCGTCTGATTCCAAGCGTATCAAACAGAAGTTGCATATTTGATGTGCTGAGTGCTTCATATATCGGTTCAACGGTATTCATGAAGAATAGCAAAAATGGATCTTGTTTATCTCGGAGTCCATCATCAATAATGGCTAATAGACGCTCATATCCTTGCTGTGTGGCAAGAACCTTATGAGTAATCATCAAAATTTTGATATTTTCATCCTTTGACACGTTTTTCTTGATGTGTTCTGAAAGCTGGAACAGTCTGGATTTCAGTTCTTCTGCGGGGAGATCGTCTTTGAATGTCCGTTCTGTTCGACGTTCTCCAGAAAAATCATCGCAAGTCACAACAACTACTTCACCTTCAAAATTATCTATTGCAGATTGTTGTGGTAAATCTGGGCGAATATCATTTAAAAGCTTCACAATTCTGGGAGCTGATCTAAAGTTTGAACCCTTTTTAATTTCCTGAAGCTTGCTGTGCTCTATCGCACCGCAAGCGTTGTTGGTTTGGTAAATAGTTTGCCATGCATCTCCGAAAAAGCCAAATTGTGGGCCTATTCCTTCTGCAATAAAAAAGTTTATAAAACGTGTGATAATCGGTTTGTAGGAATCTTGGTATTCATCAATTAAAATCAACGGATAATTGTCAGAGAAAACGTGGCGAAATTTTGCATTATCCAGCATAGTACAAAAAAGTTTCAAAACATCATTATGGTGCAAGTAATGAACTCCTTGGGATACATAACGGTGTCCTAAAGTATAACGAATCTCTAACACCTTGCTGAAGTCCGTTTCCGTCGTTGTTAATGACGCATCATTCTCGATAATGCCAATAAGGGTACTTTGATACTGCTTGATTGCATTCCAAGCAAATGAATGGATTGTCGACGGAAGAATAAATGAATCTTGGGATAAGCGCTGCGAAATCACATCAACAGCTGCATTTGTATATGTAATACATATTACATTCTGCTTTTTTCGGCGATAATCATTCCACTTATTTGCTTGAATCCATTCGATTACACGGTTTAGTGAGTAGGTTTTTCCAGAACCAGCGCCTGCCTCCACGCGGAAGCTACGCCCAGCCTTGAGTGCAGAAATTATTTGTTCGTCGACTTTATCTGCTTCCGCCTTAGCTATGTTATAATTTAAATACTCATAATTCTTAGACAATTCTCAATACCTCCTCATTCAAGAACTCGCTGCCGATTAAGCCATATTAAACCATTTTTAATAT
>NZ_LXJL01000151.1:0-1694 GCF_001641215.1 Gardnerella sp. 30-4
TTTATAAACATAAGTTAGTAAGTATCAACTTTAGTTGGTGTTCATTGCATTCTTTTCAACACGCCGACTTTGCTTGATATTCCAACAAAAATAAAAAACAAAACTGTAATTTTTTTCTTATGCTCGACACTTTCGTTTTGCAACATTAGAATGTCCCTTTGGCATATGGGTCGGTGGTGCAATGGACCTCCCAGAAGCTGCCATCCCAGCGCTCAATGAGTGCTTGTTTTTTAGCGACACTTGTTTACACAACATTTTGCATAGCTTGTTTTTGCAAGGAGAAGAAATGAATTCATTATTCACGTGGCAGCTTCACGGTAATGGCAAAACGTTAAAGCCTGGTGAAGTTGTAGAGCCAGACGAGCGTTTGACTTGGACTCGTACTGCTGGAATTGGTGCTCAGCATGTTATTGCAATGTTTGGTGCTACGTTCTTGGTGCCTATTCTTACAGGCTTTGATCCATCAACAACATTGATGTTCACTGCTATTTCTACAGCACTGTTCTTACTTATTAACGCAAATAAGCTTCCTAGTTATCTGGGAAGCTCTTTTGGTCTTATAGCACCTGTTATGGCTGTAACAACAGCTCATAAAGGTATTGCAGTTGCAAGCTTTGGCATTATGTGCACAGGTTTACTTCTTGCTCTTATAGGTGTGCTTGTACATTTTGCAGGAGCTAAGTGGATTGACATTATTATGCCGCCTGTTGTAAACGGTGCAATCGTTGCAATTATTGGTTTTAATTTAGGACCTGCAGTTTGGACTAATTTCCAGAAAGCTCCAGATACGGCTCTTGTGACATTAGTTGCTGTAATGCTTATTGCTGTAGTATTTCGCGGTCTTCTTGGTCGTTTAAATATTCTTTTAGGTGTTCTCGTTGGTTACGCTTATGCATGCTTCCAAGGTCAAGTCGATTTTAAAAAGATTGAAGAAGCTTCTTGGATTGGTTTTCCTAAATTCCACACTCCACAAGTTGATTTCTCTGTTCTACTTATGTTCTTGCCGGTAGTACTTGTTCTTATCGCAGAAAATGTTGGTCACGTAAAGTCTGTAGCTCAAATGACTGGTCGCGACTATGACTCTAAGATTGGAACTGCATTATTTGCAGATGGTTTTGGTACAGCTATTGCTGGTTTATTCGGTGGCTGTGGTACTACTACGTACGGCGAAAATATCGGTGTTATGGCCGCAACAAAGGTCTATTCTACTGCAGCTTATTGGTGTGCTGCAGCTTTTGCATTCATCCTGAGCCTTTGCCCAAAGTTTGGTGCTGTTGTAAACTCAATTCCAGCTGGTGTTCTCGGTGGCGTGACCACTTTGCTTTACGGCATGATTGGCATGATTGGCGTAAGAATCTGGGTAGAAAACAAAGTGAACTTCGATAAGCCAGTGAATATTATGATTGCTGCAATCGTTATGATTATTGGTATTGCTAACTTCCAGTTTGCTATTTCTGGCATTCAGTTCAACGGTATTGCAATCGGAACCGTTGTGGTGTTGGTTGTATATCACTTATTGAAGGCTATTGGAAAGCTTACTGGTACGATCGCTAAAGATGATCCTGATGTTGCCTAGCTTAAATGCTCCAATTTGATTTAATTTAATCGCTTTAAGCGCGCTTGCATTAATTTGCGGGCGCGCTTTTTGTAATTAGTTTTGATTACATAATATGTAGAGTGGGAATAATTAATAT
>NZ_LXJL01000152.1:0-1649 GCF_001641215.1 Gardnerella sp. 30-4
TTAAAAGATCAAATAATATTCAACACAACCAGGTGTCATAAATCTCATTGCCATGTACTATAATGGCGCGTTATATGTGTCCATTGAATATTGATTTATTCGATGGCAAAAGAAATGATATTGCCACAACCTAAAAGGTTCCTCATTATTGAGAAAGAAGGTACGATGACAACTTCACGGTATCATGAAGGCATGCGGTACCAACCAGGCGAAGATTGGAATTCAACTCCTCATCATAGTCTTGGTTATAGAATGATTAACCGCACGCGCAAGATACTGTGTATGCTTGTTATTTCAGTACTTACATTCTTTTCAACAATCATAGCTGCAGTATGGTTAGATTTTTCTTCTGCTGTAAGTAACAGAGTTGTAAACGTCATATCTAAAGATCCAGAAGCTAATCAGACACTTGATATTAACGCAGGCAAACCAGTAACTTTTCTTGTTTTAGGTCAAGATTCTCGAGATGGGAACAATCAAAGCTTCACACACGACGGTGAAACTGGTGATCATCAGTCAGATACTACTATGGTAGTTCAAATTAGCGCAGATAGATCATACATGAATATCGTTTCTATTCCACGAGATTCTATGGTAAACGCACCAGCATGCGACACTACAAAAGGACATATTCCTGCAAGAAAACATGTGATGTTTAATTCAATTTTCGCCTTAGGATATGCACAAGGCGGAGATTTAGCCTCAGCAGCATCATGCTCGTTAAAAGCTGTTAATTCACTTACTGGTTTAAATATCCATCATTTTATAGTCGCTGATTTCAGTGGATTAAGCAATATGATTGATGCAGTTGGTGGAGTATCCGTATGCATCCCAACAGCAACTCGCGATGCCTATACGGGTGTAAATTTCAAACAAGGAATGCAGCATCTTAATGGTCGACTTGCTACTCAATACGCTAGAATGCGCCACGATACAGCAAGCGATGGCTCTGACATAATGCGAACAACAAGACAGCAATACTTGATTAAACAGCTTTTACATCAAGCACTGTCTAAAAACTTATTTACTCAGACAAGTGAGCTTTACCAGCTTGCAAAAGCATCGTTGGGAGCATTAAATATAAGTGAAGGCTTGGCCAATCCTACCACTTTGGTCGGTTTGGCATTAAGCATGCGTAAATTAGATTCTTCACATATTTATGCTCGTACTACTCCTGTTATTCCAGATCCTTATGATCCAAATCGTGTTGTATGGTCTGACGAAGCAGACAATATTTGGGATTTAATGCGTGAAAATAAACCGCTATCGCTAAATCATAAAACTAACGGCACTAACAAAAAGAATGCCAATAATTCGCCTAAGGATACGAACGATCAAGACAATGAAGATACGGATGACAATAGCAATATAAGCGAAAACGACAAACTTAATAAAACTACAAATCCAAAGAAGATGGGACATGTTGATCCAAAAACAGGATTAATAAAAAATTCTCAAGGACAACTTATTGATCCAAATACTGGAGGAATTGTAAATCCTGAAAATGGAACTATTCACGATCCACAAACAGGACAATACGTTGGCTTTGCAGACAAGTATGCAAACAATGTACTTTGCGCTGTGCCTAGAAAAAAGTAAACAATTAAGCAAGATGTAATCTATGAATATTAATGTACGAGCATAAAATT
>NZ_LXJL01000153.1:0-1649 GCF_001641215.1 Gardnerella sp. 30-4
GTCTTTATACTCTTTAACAATGGAGTCGCCAACCAGAACAGACTATACTGACCAGCGACTACCTTAAATTTAATGTTTCAGATTTATTTTCTTATCTCTAATTTCATAAACTACATCTGCTACATTTTCGAGTAATCGTTTATCGTGGGTGATAAACACGATAGTTCCGGTGTACTCCTTCATTAGTATTTCCAAAGCCTCTAAACTTGGTATGTCAAGGAAGTTACTGGGTTCATCCATTATTAGGATGTTATATCTACCCATGAGCATTTTAGCAAGCAACAATTTTATAATTTCTCCACCGCTTAAAACAGATAAACTTTTTCCAATATCGTTCTGTTTGAACCCCATAGATGCTAGCACTGAACGAATTTCTGATATATTGTAGTCACAATCCTTCTGCATAAACTCCATAACATTCTGATTACTGTTGTACTTGTAACCATTCTGTGCAAAGTAACCTATTTTTGCCTTAGGCGAAATAGAAATTCCTTCTTCATGGTTTAAGATCATTTGGATTAAAGTTGTTTTTCCGATTCCATTACCACCAGTTAACGCCACTTTTGCTCCTAACGGAATTTGAAAAGATGCATTTTCAAACAGAGCCTTATCCCCAAATACTTTATTAATTTCTGCACCGACTATAGGGTATGGATTATGGAGCTCCAATGCTTTACTTTGCCTGAAACGAATTCTGCGAATGCCTTCCGGAGCTTCTACTTTTCCTAAGGCCGCAATCCTGTGCTCTAGGGTTTTAGCAGCATTATACATCTTTTTTTCCTTACTTCCTATTGATTTTTGATGAGCTAAACGCCCTCCGTCTTCAGTACTTTTTTTCTTTGAAGAACCTTTTGCCTTCTGTTCTATTTTACGAGCCTGTTTTCGCTTTTCCTCCGCAGCCCTTTCCAATCGGGCACGTTCCGCAATAAATTGTTCGTATTCTGCAGCTTGGCTCTTACGTTCTTCCTCTTTCTGACGAAGATAATCAGAATAGTTTCCCCAATACTCAGTGATTTTGCCATCTTTCAGTTCCCATATTTTATCTACTATTTCATCAAGAAAATAGCGGTCATGGCTAATAACTAACAGTGCACCTGTAAAATATTTTAGCTGTCCTATTAGAAAATCAATTCCTTCACGGTCTAAATGGCTCGTAGGTTCATCCGCTAAAATACCATGAACCTGTGCCGATAAGGCCTGTGCTATTTTAAGCCTTGTTTCTTCACCACCGCTCATAGTCTGTATATTTAATTGCTCAACACCTAGCTTGCCTACAAGTGCAAAATCTTTTTCCTCCTGCAGAGTTACTTCGTCCAACTGGGGAATATAGGCAAGTTCACCCAGACGATTCATTTTACATCCTGGGGGAGTTAATTCTCCTAAAAGTACCCTGAGTAAAGTGCTTTTTCCAGCACCATTTGCTCCTACTAAACCAATACGGTCATAATCATATACTTCTAATTCATTTATATCTAAAACATCGCGTCCTTTGAATTCCACACGAATGTCTTTTGCTTTTAATATTAATTCCATAACATTTCCTCCTGTCTATAATCGCATGCTTTCATTTGCTTGTATGCAGGGAAAACCCTGCGATTTTAGCAGGAAGAGTTACATGAAAATAAGATACATAAATATTCCTCCAATAT
>NZ_LXJL01000154.1:0-1558 GCF_001641215.1 Gardnerella sp. 30-4
ACTATAAATTGATATAAACAAAGATGTAGGAGGAACCGAAACTATGACAGCCTCAATGCGTTTAAGATAAGCTGGCAATAAAAAAAGCAGAATCTATACCCGATGATAGGCTTTTTTGTTGTGCTTATTTATACGATATTGAGCATTCATTAGTTACGGTGAGGATATTGGTTATTTAACTATACCTTTATTTAACTATGTCTTTAATATGAATGTTTCCAAATTGTATGTATGCAGACCAAAAGCCACATTGTGGGGTTTGGCCTGCATTTTTTATTGCCTAGAATGCTATTCAAAATAGAAATTCAAGCAAAATAATATGCAGGAGATAATATAAATGGAAAAATACAACAATTGGAAACGAAAATTTTATGCAATATGGGCAGGGCAAGCAGTATCATTAATCACTAGTGCCATCCTGCAAATGGCGATTATTTTTTACCTTACAGAAAAAACAGGATCTGCGATGGTCTTGTCTATGGCTTCATTAGTAGGTTTTTTACCCTATGCGATTTTGGGACCTGCCATTGGTGTGCTAGTGGATCGTCATGATAGGAAGAAGATAATGATTGGTGCCGATTTAATTATCGCAGCAGCTGGTGCAGTGCTTGCTATTGTTGCATTCTGTATGGAGCTACCTGTCTGGATGATTATGATAGTATTGTTTATCCGTAGCATTGGAACAGCTTTTCATACCCCAGCACTCAATGCGGTTACACCAACTTTTAGTACCAGAAGAACAGCTAACGAAATGCGCAGGCTATAGTCAGTCTTTGCAGTCTATAAGCTATATTGTTAGTCCGGCAGTTGCAGCACTCTTATACTCCGTTTGGGATTTAAATGCTATTATTGCCATCGACGTATTGGGTGCTGTGATTGCATCTATTACGGTAGCAATTGTACGTATACCTAAGCTGGGTAATCAAGTGCAAAGTTTAGAACCAAATTTCATAAGGGAGATGAAAGAAGGAGTTGTGGTTCTGAGACAAAACAAAGGATTGTTTGCCTTATTACTCTTAGGAACACTATATACTTTTGTTTATATGCCAATCAATGCACTATTTCCTTTAATAAGCATGGAACACTTTAATGGAACGCCTGTGCATATTTCTATTACGGAAATTTCCTTTGCATTTGGGATGCTAGCAGGAGGCTTATTATTAGGAAGATTAGGGGGCTTCGAAAAGCATGTATTACTAATAACAAGTTCATTTTTTATAATGGGGACCAGTTTAGCCGTTTCGGGAATACTTCCTCCAAATGGATTTGTAATATTCGTAGTTTGCTGTGCAATAATGGGGCTTTCGGTGCCATTTTATAGCGGTGTGCAAACAGCTCTTTTTCAGGAGAAAATTAAGCCTGAATATTTAGGACGTGTATTTTCTTTGATCGGAAGTATCATGTCACTTGCTATGCCAATTGGGTTAATTCTTTCTGGATTCTTTGCTGATAAAATCGGTGTAAATCATTGGTTTTTACTATCAGGTATTTTAATTATTGGCATTGCTATAGTTTGCCAAATGATAACTGAGGTTAGAAAATTAGATTTAAAATAAAC
>NZ_LXJL01000155.1:0-1527 GCF_001641215.1 Gardnerella sp. 30-4
ATTTTAAAATTAGATTATTAGCTGTAACGTTATAGTGCCAAGTATCGTACGTTATGATATTTGGCACTTTTTATTATGCGTGTCGTCATGTGCTGCAAAAATTGAAAGGCTTGTGGACGCGCAAAGCGCCCGATATTTATCGGTATTCTGTATTAAGGAGATACGAATGGCTCAGGTCAGGAACTACAAGGAAGCAGGTTTTGCTTCTTTGTTTGAAGAGCTTAAGTGGCGTGGATTAATTTCACAATCTACTGATGAGCAGCAACTTGCTCAAGCGCTTGACGGAGAACCATTAACGTATTATTGCGGTTACGATCCTACTGCTGCTTCATTGCATATTGGTAATCTTGTGCAGCTTATTAATATGCGCCACTTGCAGGCTGCAGGTCATCATCCTATTGCTTTAGTTGGTGGTGCCACTGGTTTGATTGGTGACCCTCGTCAAAGCGGAGAACGCACTCTTAATTCTAAAGATATTGTGGCTGGCTGGGCTGAACGTTTGCGTAAGCAGATTGGCAGAATTTTGCCTCTTGATGGTGAAAATCCTGTTCGTTTTGTTAGCAATTACGACTGGGTTTCTAAGATGTCTGCTATCGACTTCCTGCGTGATGTTGGTAAGAATTTCCGTGTTGGCACAATGCTTTCTAAGGATATTGTTGCTCGTCGCTTAAATTCCGATGAAGGTATTTCTTTTGCTGAGTTTAGCTATCAAGTTTTGCAAGGCAACGACTTCTTGTACTTGTTTGATAATTACAACGTAACCTTGCAACTTGGCGGTTCGGATCAGTGGGGTAATCTCACTTCCGGCATGGATTTGATTCGTAAGGTTCGTGGCGCATCCGTAAACGTGTTTACTAGCCCAATTATTACAGATAATCAAGGTCGTAAGTTTGGTAAGTCAGAAGGTAACGCCATGTGGCTTGATCCTTCTATGCTTAGCCCTTATCGCTTCTATCAGTTCTGGTTCAATCAGCCTGATGATGAAGTTGTTAAGTTGCTTAAGGTGTTCACTTTCTTGCCAAAAGATGAAATTGAGCGTTTAGCTCAGCAAATTCAGGATGATCCTGGAAGTCGTGAAGCTCAGCGCGTGCTTGCGTGGGAAGTTACAAGTTTCGTTCACGGTGAAGATTTAACGAGCCAGGCTATTGAAGCTTCTTCCGCTTTGTTTGGACGTGGCAATCTTTGCAATATTGATGAGCAGACTCTTGAAGCTGCTTTAGATGGCGTTAAGGTTAAGGCTGAAGACGGTAGTTTAGATTTCGCTAAGGCTAAAGTTGCAGATCGTGTTGTTGAGGCTGCAGTTGCCGCAGGTCTGTTCCGCACTGTTTCCGAAGCTCGTCGCGCTATTGAAGCAGGCGGTTTGTATCTAAATAATGAACGTGTAAGTGGTGTCGACGATGTGCTAAGTGAGGACTCTTTCTTGCACGGTCGTTTCGCTTTGCTTCGCCGAGGCAAGAAAGCTATCGGTGCCGTAGAGCGCGCTTAATAAATGTTTGTATTTATTAAAAAATACATCTGTTGTAAGCT
>NZ_LXJL01000156.1:0-1451 GCF_001641215.1 Gardnerella sp. 30-4
ATTTTTATCTGTTATAGATGATATTTTTTCTATTTGCCCAGTAACTGCGGTCTGAATTTCTTCTTCGTTATTTGAATTGATTTGTTTCATTTGTTACCTCAATTCAAACATTGTTGCGCCGATTCGCACAGAAGTACGCGGAGCTAATATAACAGGCTCAGTAACACGATTATGACCAATCATGGTTCCATTTGTGCTGCCTAAATCTTCAAGAACCCAAGAATTAACTGATTGATTAAAATAAACACGAGCATGGTGTGAAGATACAAATTCATCGTTTAAGACGACCGTATTAGAAGCAGCACGACCAAGAGTCACACCAGCAGCGTTCAATGGGAATGAAGATCCTGCCAAAGGTCCATCAATAACAACTAACAAAGTTGGAGAACCGGATGTATTTTCTTGATTTTCTGCTTTGGTAAATACTGGCGTCTCACGCACTTGCATGACTTGTGAAAACTTTGCTTCACGAGAATTACGACGAGAACTTTTCTTCCAAAAACGAGATTTTTTAGGACTAAATACTTCAATATCGCAGCGAAGCGAACGGATAGCGCACCATACAAAAATCCAGAGTAAGACTAGAAAGCCATACTTAAGTATTGCAAACGTTAATTCAGTGAACATCATGCGCGTTATCGTCTCCTAGCTCGGAAATACTTACTACTCCTGGTCTTGAGACGATGCCCAATAAAGAATACGCGTACGACCAATAGTAATAGTGTTGCCATCAACCAATGTTGCTGCAGGAACCTGATGACCTTCTACATATGTACCATTAGTAGATCCAAGATCACGAGCAATAACACCGTCAGGAGTTATATCAATACCAAGATGATGACGAGAAATACCTGGATCATCTATTACAATATCGCAACCAGACCCACGTCCTAAAATAGTACGATCCTTTGTAAGCAGGTACTGGTTACCATTAATTTCAAGCATAGGATGATTCTGTTGCTGATCGTCTGTGGTAACAGGAACAGCATTACCCTGAACAGATTCAGATGTCAAATGGAAATTACCTTTAGTTAATTCCAAATCCTCTTCAAAAATAACAACTACAGGTCCTACGAAAGCATAATGCTGACTCTTAGCATATTGAGTAAGATTATCTGCAAGCTCATTAGCTAATGCTTCACTGCCCCATTGTTCAATATGATCAAAATCAGGCGTACTCAGCTTAAAACGATACTCATTTGGAGCAACTGTGTGATCTCTGCCAATAGGCATGGCTTCAGCGTCAATTTCACGTTCCAAAGCACTCGAAAAATCGACTGGCTGCAAATCTTTGGAGCCGAATTTTGCGAAGACGCCGTTCATTGCACCTTCCACGCTCTTCTCAAATCGGTCAAACACGCTCATGGTAACCCTTTCTATCTGTTCATCATAGTACTCGTCACCGGGTACGGTGTTCAACTACCACACGCTTTTCTTCTAATATATTTTCT
>NZ_LXJL01000157.1:0-1373 GCF_001641215.1 Gardnerella sp. 30-4
TTTTCCTTTAATGATTCAAGTATAAGAAAGAATAGGAAAAGCAAAAAGAGTAAGTGCCTAAGTAGATAGGTAGGTAAGCAAGTAAGTAAATAAGTACGTAAATACAAAGAAAAGGGCTCGGAGAATAAGTACCAAATAAAAGCACTAAACCCAAGCCCTTAATAAACTGGCCTATCTCCCTAAAAATAAACCAGCCTTACACTCAACAGTCCCACTCACAAACCATACCACAATCCCACTGTCAAGAAAGAGATCTGGCAAAACAGTAAAATTATGAAACAGCCTACAAGCAACTCGCCGCAAAACACTGAACAGTATTTACGGCACGTTGAGTGAAAGATTTAACAAGTGAGCGCACCATACTTACATACAGCACGCTCACAAATCATTAAACAATCAACACACTTAATGTGCTAACAGCTTAGTGACGAATCTTGCGAAGAGCAGCACCCATGCCAGCAAGCACGGAAGCAGCAACAGCAGCCAAAGCTACAGCAGCACCGGTCTTAGCCAATGGAGCAGCAGCAACTGGGGTCTTAGCAGCAGACTTCTTATCAGACTTCTTATCAGACTTCTTAACATCAGCCTTCTTGCCACCAAGATTGTTCAAGAACTTAGCAAAGCGTTCCTTACTTTCCTTGTAAGCCTTCTCAGCTTTAGCAAGCTCATCCTTGGCTTCCTTCTCATTCTTAGTAGCAGCAGAAATACTATCTAAGAATGGAACATTAGTGTAGTAAGCCTTACGCAAAGCAGCAGCAGCTTCATGTTCACCTTCAGCGTCAAGATAATCAGCCTGAGCCAACATATCAGCCCACTTAGCCTTCAAAGCATTCAAAGCAGCAGTAGCTTCATTAGCCTTGGACCTAGCTGCTGAAACCTCTGCAGCACCACGACCATTCAAGGTGCCCAAAGAACCATTTACAATGTCTCCCTTTTCGGAACCGTTAAGGAAGTTGTCAAAAGCCTTGGACTTATCGAGATTATCTAAAACTGCCTTATTTTCCTTAGCTTTGTTCTCTTCAACTTTTTTAGCCAACTCAGCTGCATCAGCCTTTTCCTGCTTCTTAGCATTCTCAATAGCTGTTTGAGGTAAATTCGCACTATCAGCCATTGCTGGGGCAGCAAAAGCGAAACCGGAGAGGAGGGTGGCGCCAGCAGCAAATGCGGCGATAGCCTTCTTATTCAACATAATAATTTCCTTTCTTCTTCTCCTTCGTGCTAGGTACACGAAGAAAAATTTGCTGTGCAACTCCAAACGGAGCCACACACGCCCGTCAAACTAGGACCGACCGGCGTTTGCTATTAACATACCCCCCCCCGTTCGAAAAAGTCAAGAGCCAACACACAACTCATTAATAAAAAACATTCATATT
>NZ_LXJL01000158.1:0-1350 GCF_001641215.1 Gardnerella sp. 30-4
ATATTAAGTACCTTATTACAAAGCTCTAAGGTATCCGAAGGATTACTTACTTTAACAACTAACGCTCCTGTAAAGGCAGTAGGATAATCGTTTCCTCCAGGATACATACGATCGCCAATAAAAGTAATTTTTTCAATATTAAAATCACAATATTGAGATAGCATTCGCAAAGCTTGAGCTTTATCGTCACCGCGCCTGTATATATCGATGCTAGTATCTCCTCCAGCGCGTACAGCAAAATTAGGTAAAGCTTGAGAAATGCTTTGTGCAAGTTGAGCTTTCAAACAACCGCTAGGATCCCAAGTTTTTTTATATTCAATAGGAGCTAGTTGTCCTAGTGCCGAAAAAGTAATTTGACTACCGCGGTTCTCTATCTGTTCTCCCCACAGCATTGGATCGCCGGGTTCTTTCCAAACGCCCATATTTTTTGCACACTTGTGTATTGCATCAATAACGCATTGCGCTTGCTTAAAATCGATACTATGCTCATAAACACATTGCAATGACATGTCATTATTCACACGATAATAACTAGTTCCATTAGTGGGCATTATGTGAATATTTTTAAGATTAGTGCCAGTAGTTAGCATATCTAAAATTTGCTTCTTAACTAACTCTAAGCAGCCACCTGTTATTACAGCAACAGGAATTATATCAATCAGCTTACTTAATGATTCAGCCATCGATTTAAGCATAGGTTTTTTAGAACATGCCAGTGTGTTATCTAAATCAAAAGCAATAAGAGACGATTCAGCAATGCTCAAGTCAAGATTAAACTCATTCCAATCATGCACTATTGGTTTGAGCATTACAAATCCTCCTGACTTTTAAAACCATATATACAGTATTCTATAGTGTGAGCGTATTTCACACACCGCATATTAATTATTTACATATTATTGCCCTAGCCTTCTCGTAAAGTGGAAGCATGACAGGTCTAATTTGGGAAGAACGTCACTATAGAAATAGGCATGGTAGAGGTCTTAGGGCACCAATATTTGGTACTCGCCTGCCACAATATAGAACCGCTAGCGGAATGTTCGATGCTATGGTAGCGGCTCAAATTAGACGTCTTAACAGTGCTTGGAGAGCATTAACTAAAGACGTTCAATTTGCAGTAGAAGATGTGCCACCTTCACAACCACTGTTATGGGAACAAAACCGCAGAATACTTTCACAAGCGTTTCCAGCTAGCCGTGGTATGCAATCTAGAATTGTATTGTATAGGCTTCCGCTATGCACTCATGTAAGCAGCAGAAGTGAACTTCAATATGCTATCAGAGATGAGCTTGTGCAACGCTTAGCAGAACTATACGGTCGCAGACCAGAAGAAATTGATCCAGATTGGGG
>NZ_LXJL01000159.1:0-1336 GCF_001641215.1 Gardnerella sp. 30-4
AAATTTAATGGTTTGGGATAATCAAACGCCTTCTTATCAAAAATACTCATAATTTCCTGAGTGCCGCGAGCTGAATTTGCTCCATTTAAATCCTTAATCAAATTTTGATAAGGTAAAGAGCGTTCAATTACTTCATCATTATTATTCACTTTAAAGTACTGTTTGAAATATATAGCCCATTTACCGTTTTTAGATTGCTTAAACTCTATAAAGTTATTTTTTACCCCCCACGCAACCTTACTTTCTGACCATCTCCAATTCCAGTGTTTTTGTTTTTCTTCTTCACCACCAGGAAATACGAGCCTACCGTCAGGAGTCTTTATTGCATAATTTAATGATTCAGAATAGTGTTGCCCCGTCATTCTTCGATCCAACTTATTAAGAAGATATTTCCCTCTTTTTTCAACATAATTGTCTCTAAATTTGTATTTTTGGTCATCTTCAATAGGTCTAGAGGCTGTAGTACATTCCATCTTGTTTTTGGCATAGCATAGCACGTATTCTGTTACTGTTTTTATGTCAAGCCCTGTATTGGATCCAGGAGTGGATTGCCATATCATGTTAGCTAATAAATTGGACTCTCCATAGATAGAATCACATAGCAATTTTAATGAGTAAAGCTCTATGTCATTAATAGATATCATTATCATACCGCTATCAGTTAATAACTTCTTTGCGTATTGAAGTCTTTCACTCATAAAAGAGAGCCACTTACTATGCCTATACCCATCGTTCTCGTCAACCAATACATCGTTATAAGTAAAATCTTTACTTCCTGTATTATAAGGTGGGTCGATATAGATCACATCAATCTTTCCTGCATGCGTTTTCTCAAGCAACTTCAAACTATGCAGATTATCACCTTCCAATAGAAAGTTATAAGCGTTTTCATCAGTCGCTTTAATTTCACGCTCTTTTACTTCAGTGAACACGGGAATATTGTCTTGCATCATACGGTCAACTTCTTCTTCGTGTTTCTCCCACACAAGACCATATTTTTTCGAGTTGAGCTCATTCTCAATCTCATCAAGAGCAATAAGCATTTCATCATCGTCTTTATGTTCTTCTTTAACTTTATTTAAGAATGCCAGCATGCGCTCGCGCTTTTCTTGCGATAGATTCCCCATTACTTCTCATCCTCCGCTATAAATTCCAAAATATCATTGGGTGTGCAGTGTAAAGCCGTGCAGATATCTTCCACTTTCTCTAGTGATATATATTGCCCGGTGCGTAGTTTTGTAATAATGTTGGCGGAAATATTGCTCATTCTCATTAAGTCCTGATTGGAAATATCTTCTTCAATCATGCGATGTAATAGTTTTTTATAACTAACAGC
>NZ_LXJL01000016.1:0-26963 GCF_001641215.1 Gardnerella sp. 30-4
GTTGTTATTGGTTGTTTATTAATTATTTATTAGTTGGTTATTTGTTGTTTTGCTTATTTATTTTCTATCGCGCGTTTCCCACGACTTCGCGCAATAGATACGCAAAGCAGTGAAATCACAACAATTGCTGCCACAATTTGAGCAACAATCGTCTCAACATACGGATAGAACCCAAGCCAATCGTTAGTTGGCAAGCCTTGAATATACATTCCTTCGAGAGCATCGCCCTCGATTAACGCGTGCACGCCACCGCCCGCAAAAATTACTACGAGAACAGACATAAGAGCGCTTGTTCCAGTAAAGAATGGGCGAATTGGTATGCGCACAGATGCGAAACGAATCAGCAAGAATATCACTACAAGAACTGCAGCAGCGGAAATGAAGCCTCCCCAAATCATAGAGTCAGCTCCGTTTGAAACTGCAAAGATTGCTTGATAGAAGATTACAGTTTCAGCACCTTCGCGGAACACCGCAAGGAAACTCAATAACACTAAAGAAACCAAACTTCCCTTAGAAACTGCTGCCGTTGTTTGCTCACTAATATACTTATTCCATGCTTGCACTGAAGATCTAGAAATCATCCAATTACTCGTGTAAAGCAGCATAAGCATTGCGAACAATGCAACAACGCCTTCTGTAATCTCCTGCTGCGGACCAGAACCATTAAATAGCAAGCCGAATAGTGCAGCTACAGCAAGAGATGCCACAATTCCAGCCGCAATACCTAGGTAAATATACTTCACCATATTCTTGTGACCGGATTTAACAAGGTAAGCAATAATTGCTGCAACAACTAGCAACGCTTCCAAACCTTCACGAAGCAAAATTACGAAAGCCTGACCGAATGAGCTAGTTATGAATTGCATAAATGGATTTGCGCTTGAAGATGCGCCTTTGTCTAATTTTGCTGCGTCTTCAATAAGCATCGCTTTAAGATCCGTTACGAACTTTTTAGCTTGCTCAATAGTTCCGCCGTTGTTCATTGTTTGGCGGCACTCTTTGAATTGATACTCGACAGTCGAAACGCGACTTCCGCTTATTGCATTCATCACGTTCTTCTCGAAACCAAGCTTTTCGTAATACTGGTAATAGGCTTCGTTAATTAAATCAACTGCAGATGCTACTTGAGTTTTATTACCTTTTGCAGACTTGTATTTTGCAACAGACTTGTCGAGAATAACGTTCATTTCTCGAGCAACTTGACCCCACGTACGACCATTGCGCCCGAGGTTTTTCTTTTTTGCAGCATCAAGCTTTTTGCGCTCTGCTTTAATTTGCGCACGCAACTTTTGTGCATAAACATTTGGCTTATCCACTTTTAAGTTGGCATCGAGACTAGATGCAGTTTGTGCAACATCCACTGAAAGAGCCGTCGAAACAGCACTTATTTGTGAACCTTGATTTTGCTGGTATACAAGCGTTTGTAGCTGCTGGAATTGATCAGTTTGTGCCTGAACTTTATTCTGCCCGATTGCATCTCGCACAACCGTAATCATGTTAGAAGCAACATAAACGGAATTGTATGCTGCTTCAAATCGAGTTGCAGCTCCAGAATTATTGCCACTATTGTATTCTGATTGACCTTGTAGCAATTCTTTATTAATTGCTTTAGAAACTTCTGTCCAGCTAGTATATGAACGATCCGCATCTGTTGCAAAAGCTGGAATAGTTGTAGCGAACGAACTCACTATGCAACCTACCAACATGCACACAGCCAGAATCAGTGCAGCCGAGTCACGAATAATTCGGCGCACTTTTACATACGCGCGCATAACATCTCCTCGCGTTCTTCCGCGTCTTCTTGCGATTCCGCACTTCTCACGCGTTTTACGCCTTTTGCGTTAACGCATTTCTGCATATCTACGCGCTCTACCCCAAATTGAGCGCACCCAACTAAAACTTGCCATTACAAAGGCCCCACAGGTACATAATATCGACATATCATGTAGATTGATATAGTTCTACGCAAAAAACACGCAAATATTACAAAAATGATATTGATAACGATAATTATCAATCYTTTTGCGATTATGCAGCAAAAAAATACGCTGGAAAGGCGGCCGTTTTGCGAAGCGCATAATTTGGCGAGATTACAAMAAACTCAGCGCCGGCAGTTTGCACAATTTTTTGCAAATCGTTTTCTTGCGAAACAAAAAGCGCAGTTGCGAGCGCGTCGGCATAAGCAGTTGGAAAAGCGCAAGTTTTAGCAGGAATATACGCCCAGCTTGCAGAAAGTTTTTGCGCAGGAGTTCCATCTAAAGCGTTGATTAAGTGAGTCGCAATTAAATTAGACTCAAAAGCATTGTCTGCAAGGCAATTTGCGTCTTTTACTTTCCAACGCTTTCTTGCAGCAGACGAAGCACACAACGCTCCGCTTGCAATTGATGCCACTCCAACTGCTTGCGTTGTATCAAAAGGATTTTCCAGCGCAACTTTTATTTGGTAATCTTCATCGCTAAAGCAAGCGCGCATATCACCGCCGGCATTTACCAAAAAATCGCAATCCGAAAGCGAATCGTCACCAAGCTCGTCTTTAAGAATATTCGTTACAAGATCTACAAAATAACCCTTCCCAGCTGCCCCAAAATCAAGCTGCACTGGCTGATTTGTGTGAAGCGTTGTGCCGCTGTCATCTCGAGAAATATCTGCCCACTTAACTGGCAAAGCGCGGCGATATTTGCTCCAGCTGCCGCTGACACTGCCACTATTCTCGCTCGCGCTAACAGTAGATTCCGGAACGAATTGCACAGAATTATCGTAGCCAAGCGCAAGCAGATCCGCGCCAATACAAGCGTCGAAAGCTCCGCGAGTGGCATCGTAAAACTCGTCGTAAATTGCAAAAAGCGACCCAGCCCACGACGGAAACTCAAAATCGCCGCCATGCTCCGCACAAGCCATACGCGAAACAAGCGAATCTTCACGAAAGCGCGAAAGAGTGCGCTCATACTCTTCAACAAAAGCGTGAATCCGCTGCTCAACACCCTGCGGAATCGGCTTGCTACTGGAAATAATAATCCCCGTTCCAAGCGCGCGCTCAATCGCAACAACATTCCTAAACATCGCTTGCTTCAATCCCTAAGTCAAAACTCTCTGTTACTCGTCAAAATCCGCAACAAAACAACAAAAACAGCAAAATGTCGACATAGTTTACAGACAGTCTCATTCTATACCGACATTTTTAAAAAATAGCAGCATAGCACACAAAAACATTCGCCTATACCTACATTCTGGCAAAATGAAGGCATAGCGTGCAAAAAATATTCATCTATACCAAAATTTTTGCAAAAACGCATTATAGAAATATTTACGGCACTGGCAACATAACGCAACTCGTTTCTGCGTAGCACGATTTACGCGTTTTAATGAATACCCATAACAACTAGCTAAGAAACAAATAAACAACGCTACTTAAGCAACCAATCAACAATGTTTTCAACACGAATGCCGTCGTAATCATCATCTAAAGCCTTACTCAAAGTAATAACCAGCTTTTCATAATTATTCTGAATCTTCCGAAGCGGCTTTAACTCTCGCTCGCGCATAGACTCATCCATCATGCTTTCAGTTACTTGAATATAAAGCTTTTCGCAAGCAGAAGTCGCAACAAAATCCACCTTTTACAAGTTTAAGTTATTCATGATCTAAACTTTTCTTTTTCGTGAGTTTAAGTTATTGATAACTCAAACTTTGTATTTTTGCAAGTTTAGATTGCACACTATAGCGATACATAATTGCTAGATTCAATCTATACCATAACGCGTTTTATACGCAGCGTAATCCTTATCTTGCAAAACACTAGCCACATTCGGCGCGTATTCGTATTCTTCTTCAACAAGATGAGCAAACTGCTGTTGAGCTAAAAGCTCAATATTCAAAGGCTTTGTAATAATGTGGAACATGCCCTCAAGAAGCTTTGTCTTGTTAGTATCTTTAGCCTGGATCGAAGCTTCGTCGTTAACACGCTGCGTTATTAATCCCCAATCGAAATGGTATCCAGCATCTCGCGCAACTATATCCCAAAAAACGCGTTGCGTTCTACCATTGCCCTCACGAAATGGGTGTAAAACATTAAAATTATTGTAATTTACGCTTAGCTTACTAATAAACTCGTCAATAGATAAACCTTGCAATAAATTATCATTTTTAAGCGTTTGCTCACAGTAGCGAATCCCAACGCCCATATATTCAAGCGGATGAAACGGCTCGCCACCGCCTTTAGACATGTCAATAGTGCGAATCTGACCAGCCCAATCGTAAACATCCTGGAAAAGATAATGATGAATCCACTGCAATTGCTTAACAGTTCCTTCAGCATGCGGCAAATTTTCGTACAAAATAGAACATCTTGTGAGAACAGCATCGTTCTCATATTTATCTAATTCAATCTGATTATTTATATTAGATTTGTTCTTCAATACCCTTGTSTGAGGAATAAGATAAGGGTCAAAAACTGTTTCCACGACGCACACAACCCAATAACTTAATCCATTACGCCATATCTAGAACGCATTCTAGCAACAAATTCGTCACTGGTTATAAGACCTTTAGCATATTGATTTGCGTCATAAAGAAACTCTTTTGAAGGCGAATTGCCTTCAAGTCTGCCTGAAGCTATTGCAAGACCCAAATTTTCTTGACGCCTACGTTGCGTTTCTTTATCAATCATTTCTTCTCCCTGCCAACACACGCACCCAAATCAAAAATAACTACGCACTATTTTACTATTCGCAACGCATTTTGATTACTGCATATTCTGCTTACAACACATTTTTGTTGCATCATATTTTGCGATTTGACGAATCCAGCATCGGCAACATAACGCCACTAGTTTCGGTGCAACATGATTTACGCACTTTAAAACTAAGCAAATCCCACTTCGCAAATTTGAAAATTTTTTAATTTTGCGAAGTCAGATGATATTTGCACAAGCCGCAAAACACAAAAAACAGAACGCAATCGGAAAATGCATAAAGAAAAGAGCCTTCGCGCGAGCGCAAGCAAGAAAACAAACAAGCGAACGCGAACACAAATAGGCACTCACTTTCAAAAGTGAAAAAATATTAAAGTTTTGAAAGTGAAACTACGCATCTATTTTCAAAAGTGAAAAATACTACATACTGCGATTCTGAAAACAAAATTAACGATGATTCCAAATTGGAGCGCGATACTGCTACTATCGCCAACACAATCCCAAAACCCAAACCAAAGCCTAAACTCAAACCAAGGCTCAAACCAAAACAAAGCCTAAACCCAAACCAAAGCTCAAACCGAAACCAAGCCAAAGCTCATAACAAACCTCGCACCACTGCGCGGCAGAAACTTTACAGCGGCGTAAAGTTTCGGTCGGATTAAGGCTGTAAAACGTCAGAAACTTTACAGTCATGTAAAGAAACAGTCGCGAAATAGCAGAAAAACGGCAGAAACTTTACACGCGAGTAAAGAAAAAGTCGTCTACACACCAAAAAACGTCAGAAACTTTACAACGCGCGCCAAAAACAAAAGGCAGGAGCTCGGGATACCCAAACTCCTGCCTTTTCGCTTACTTCACTTATACGTAAGCCTAAATCACCTTAGCGTTAGGCAGCACGTTGCCGTCTTTATCAACGTTACAACTATGCTCAACAGCAATAGTAATATGATCAGAATCAACAGAGAAGAAGCCGTCTGTCACTTTAAAAACGTGACGCACACCCTTCAAATCGTCAACCTTCACAAAACCGTGATCAATCAACGCAAGCACAGCCTCATGTCCAGGAAGCACGCCCATAGCGCCATTCACAGAAGGAATAACCACGAACTTGGCGTCACCTTCCCAAACAGGATGCCTGGCTGCCACCACACTAACGTGCAGCGATTTTACTTGCTTCTCCGACATAATCACGCACCAAACTCTTGCTGCATATCGTGCCAACGACGCTCAAGATCATCAATGCCACCGATACCAGAGAATGCCTGCTCAGGAATCTCATCGTAAACACCATCGCAAATGCGAGTGAATGCCTCAATGGTTTCGTCTGCTGGCACATAAGAACCTGGACGACCAGTGAACTTTTCAGCCACATAGAAGTTCTGACCAAGGAACTGCTCAATCTTACGAGCGCGGCTCACAGTAGTCTTATCTTCCTCACCAAGCTCATCGATACCAATCAAAGCGATGATGTCCTGAAGCTCCTTGTTACGCTGCAAAATAGCCTTAACGCGGTTTGCGCAATCATAATGAGCCTGACCAACGTAACGCGGATCCAAAATTCTAGAAGTAGAAGTCAAAGGATCCACAGCTGGGTAAATACCCTTAGCTGCAATATCACGTGAAAGCTCAGTAGTTGCATCCAAGTGCGTAAAGGTTGTTGCAGGTGCAGGATCAGTGTAATCATCTGCAGGCACATAAATAGCCTGAAGCGACGTAATGGAATGACCGCGCGTAGAAGTAATACGCTCCTGCAATGCACCCATTTCATCTGCCAAGTTTGGCTGGTAACCAACTGCGGAAGGCATACGACCCAGCAAAGTGGACACCTCAGAACCAGCCTGAGTAAAGCGGAATATGTTATCGATGAACAGCAACACATCCTGATTCTGCACATCGCGGAAGTACTCAGCCATAGTCAAAGCGGTAAGAGGCACACGAAGACGAGTCCCAGGAGGCTCATCCATCTGACCAAAGACAAGCGCTGTTTTCTCCAAAACGCCAGCATCAGCCATTTCGCCAATCAAATCGTTACCTTCACGGGTACGTTCGCCAACGCCAGCAAACACAGACACACCACCGTGATTCTGTGCAACGCGCTGAATCATTTCCTGAATCAACACAGTTTTACCAACGCCTGCACCACCGAACAGACCAATTTTACCGCCCTGAACGTAAGGGGTAAGCAAATCGATAACCTTAATACCAGTTTCGAACATCTGAGTCTTAGACTCAAGCTGATCAAAAGCAGGTGGGTTACGGTGAATTGGCCAACGCTCAGTTACTTCAATATGCTCGCCAGGCTTAGCATTCAAAATGTTGCCTGTAACATCGAACACGTGACCCTTAGTAACGTCACCAACAGGTACAGAGATTGGACCGCCAGTATCTCGCACTAAAGCACCACGAACCAAACCGTCAGTAGGCTTTAAAGCAACTGCACGCACAGTCGAATCACCAAGGTGCTGCTCAACTTCCAGCGTGATCTCGTGAACGGTATCACCTTCCGTGTTACCAACGGTAGCAATATCGACTTTGAGAGCATTGTAAATATCCGGCAGATAGCCGACTGGGAATTCAACGTCAATCACGGAACCCTGAACGCGGGTTACGCGACCAGCTGTTGGATCGACCTCCTGCTCAGCTTCTGGAGGCGCTGTGGTCTGATTTTCAGCCATATGCTCCTAATCCTCCTCATTATTCAGCGCATCAGCGCTGCCGATAATCTCGGTAAGTTCTTGAGTAATGGATGCCTGACGAGAAGCATTAAGCTTTCTTGTCAAATCATCCACCAAATTGCGGGCGTTATCTGTAGCCGTATGCATAGCGTTCTGTCTGCTTGCCGTTTCGGAAGCAGCAGAAGTAAGTAAGCACTCGTGAATACGAGACTGAATATACTTCGGCAAAACAGCATCCAATACTTCATCCGGGCTTGGTTCGAAGCAATACTCCACAGCTTCTGGATTGCTGCGGCTAACTGCTTCTTCACGAGCCGAAACTGCGCTCGTAGACGACAACGCTGCTGAAGGACCAGATGCTGCTTCATAGTCAGGACGATGCATAGAAAACTCTTCACCGTCCTTCAAAGGAACCAGCTCAACTGGCAGCATGCGTAACGTACGAACTTTTTGCCTCACCATATTTATAAATTCAGTGAACACAATATACAGTTCCGAAACTCCGCCTTCTGCTTCCGGCGTCATATAAGCGTCCATTAAAGTATCGGAAATCTTTTCAGCAATAGTAACGTCAGGATGGTCAGTAGAACCTTCCCAAGTACCTGCCACATCGCGATTGCGATACTTGTAGTAAGTTGCACCACGTCGACCGTACACGTACAGTTCTGCATGTTTACCTTCTGCATCGAGTTTTGCAAGAAGTGCTTCAGTCTCACGAATAATCGAAGACGTAAACGCACCTGCCATACCACGATCAGAAGTAAGAGCCAAAACTGCTACGCGATTGCCGGCATGCTCTTTACCAAAAATAGGATGCTTAATATTTGCTTCGTGATGAGCTACCAACGCCTGCACGGCATCGAAAATTGCGTCACTATAAGGCTTAGCATTAAGCGCAATATCTCGCGCTTTAGCGATATGAGAAGACGCAATCATTTCCTGAGCCTTAAAGATTTTACCCAAAGACTGTGTGGAAATAATTCTCGATTTCAATGCAAGTTGGGAGGACATACGCTACTTCCCCTCAGGCTCGCGACTGTCTGCTTTTGGCTTAGCTACAAGCTGTTCCTTCTCAACAGGAGCAGGGTTTTCAGCCGGCGGCAAAGAATCCTTTACAATCAAAGGTTTGCCAGCAGATGTCTTAAACGTCCTACGGAAATCATCAATGGCTGCATCAAGCTTAGCTTCAGTTTCCTTAGTGAAGTCTTCAGTATCGCGAATTACTTGCAAAATGTCGGTTCCTTTATCCAAGTAATCCAACAATTCGCTTTCGAAACGCAACACATCCTTCACAGGAATATCGTCAAGCTTTCCATGAGTACCAGCCCACACAGAAACAACTTCTTGCTCCATTGCTCGAGGAGAGAACTGCTTCTGCTTAAGTAGCTCAGTCAAACGAGCACCGCGAGTAAGCTGTGCCTTTGAGGCTGCATCCAAATCAGAAGCAAACATTGCGAAGGATTCCAAAGACTTGTAACGAGCCAAGGAAATCTTCAACATGCCGGAGACTTTCTTCAAAGCCTTAGCCTGAGCTGCGCCACCAACACGAGACACGGAAATACCAACGTCTACTGCTGGACGCTGACCTGCGTTGAACAAATCAGACTGCAAGAAGATCTGACCATCGGTGATAGAAATCACGTTGGTTGGAATGTATGCAGAAACATCGTTTGCCTTGGTTTCGATAATTGGAAGACCGGTCATAGAACCGCCACCCAAATCGTCAGAAAGCTTAGCACAACGTTCAAGCAGACGAGAATGCAAGTAGAACACGTCGCCTGGGTAAGCTTCACGCCCAGGTGGACGACGCAAAAGCAAGGAAATTGAACGGTATGCTTCTGCTTGCTTCGACAAATCATCGAAAACAATCAAAACGTGTTTGCCGTTGTACATCC
This sequence comes from Gardnerella sp. 30-4, assembly GCF_001641215.1. Lineage (NCBI taxonomy): Bacteria > Bacillati > Actinomycetota > Actinomycetes > Bifidobacteriales > Bifidobacteriaceae > Gardnerella > Gardnerella sp. 30-4. The sequence goes on from NZ_LXJL01000016.1 coordinate 9,261, forward strand.
AGTGCTGACCGATTGCAGAACCAGTGTAAGGTGCAATGTATTTAAAACCTGCAGAATCAGAAGCTGGGCTTGCCACGATTGTGGTGTACTTCATAGCTCCTGCTTCTTCAAGGCTTTGACGCACTGAAGCAATAGTGGAACCCTTTTGACCGATTGCTACATAAATGCAGCGAACCTGTTTCTTTGGATCTCCAGTTTCCCAGTTAGCCCGCTGGTTAATAATCGTATCTATTGCGATTGCAGTTTTACCTGTTTGACGATCACCAATAATCAACTGGCGCTGACCACGACCTATTGGCGTCATTGCGTCAATAGCCTTCAAACCAGTAGACAATGGTTCATCGACTGGATGACGGTGAATAACGTCTGGAGCCTGGGCTTCAAGAATACGACGCTCATTGCACTCAATCGCACCCAAACCATCGATTGGATTACCCAACGGATCAACGGTACGACCAAGATAAGCGTCACCAACCGGCACAGACAACACCTCGCCTGTGCGGTATACTTCCTGCCCTTCCTCAATGCCTGTAAAATCGCCGAGAATAACAACGCCGATTTCGTGTGCATCAAGGTTGAACGCAAGACCCAAGGTATCGTTCTCGAATGTGAGCAGCTCGTTTGCCATGCAGCCGGACAATCCAGCTACGTGCGCAATGCCGTCACCAGCCGTAACAACATAGCCAACTTCTTGCGTTGGCATGTCTGCAGGCTTATACGAGTCAACGAACCCGTCGAGTGCCTTGCGTATCAGGGCGGGATCAATAGATAGTTCCGCCATAATTCTCCTTAATTTACTACTTCACTGCCTGTGTCCAAGCACCATTTCGCGCAGAACGCTGCAACTGCTTAAGCTGCATCAACATGGTGCGATCGGTTATTTGATCACCGATTTGTATACGCATGCCACCAAGCACGTTTGGATCCACAATTGGGTTAATGTATGCACGATGACCCAACTTATCGCTGTAGATTTCAATCAAACGCTTAATTTGCTTATCTGTAAGCGGCTGAGCAGTAGTGACTGTAACCAATGTTTCTCCAGCTTCACGCTCAAATCCTGACCAAGCGCCACCGAAGCTACCTGTTTTACCGCTTTCGGCACCTCCGTGCCAAGTTCCTACTAGATAATGCATAATGCGCAATACAACAGGGTGCGCCTTACCTCCAATAAGCTCGTCAATAAGGCGAGACTTATCTTCCGAAGACCTATTCGGATCAGTAATCGCATCAGAAAGCTCAGGATACTTATCAATCATGTCCATCATTGACGAAAGCTCGTCCGAAATGCGCTGCGCTTCATCGTGCGCATCTGAGATGGCCTGAGCAAGCGAAGAACGCGACAAACTATCGTTTACTCGCGCTGCCTTTTCTGGCATTCTTACCTCCTCGTTTCTGTAAAAACGAAGTAACGCAAATAATACAAAATGAAATAACCGTAATTTTATTTTGCGATTATTCAGTTTTGCACATTACTTTACTTGCTTTGATCCGAATTTTTAGTGTCTCCAACTTCATCGATCACATGATCAATAATCTTGGAACTGACGGTATCGTCATCCAATTTGGATGCAAGAATCTTGCCAGCTAAAGCTGCTGCAAGAACCGACACTTCTCCTTGGAGGCTGGACATGGCATGCTTATGCTGAGCCTCAATAGAATGCTGTGCTTCACTGATAATCTTCGCAGCATCCTTTTCAGCGCGTTGTCTAGCTTCGCCAATAATTTTTGAAGCTTCCGATCGAGCCTCTTCACGAGTATTTGCAGCATCAGTTTGAGCTTGAGAAAGTTCGTTTTCAATCTGGCTCTTTAACTCGTCTGCTTCACGCTGAACATTAGCAGCCTTAGCCATTCCACCTTCAATTTTTTCTGCACGCTCATCAAGAATTGCCTGGAATTTAGGCATAACGAACTTGTAGAAAAACACTGCAAGAACAACTAAAACAACCAGCGACCATATAACGTCGTAAGGCTCCGGCAAGAACAACGCCAGTTTATTAGTTTCGGCTGCATATGCCATGGCTTGTCCTTTCTATTCTTTCAACACTTGTATGCGTTGGAACGAGTTGTTTCGTTCGGTTCAGCTTCCCATAATGTAGGCAACGAATCCGAGCAAGCCCAGAACCTCAATGAATGCCAAGCCAATAAACATGAACAACTGAATACGGTTGCCGACTTCTGGCTGGCGTGCAGTGGATTCCATAGCCTTGGATACAACCATTGCCATTCCGATAGCAGGGGAAAGAGTAGCAACGGCAAAGCCGAGAATGCTAAGGTTGCCCGTCAATCCTGCGAGAGCGATGATACTATTCATTGGTTTCCTTTCTTTAGGAACAGTAACCAGTTATAAACCCTAAGATTATTAAACCTGTTTTATCTGTTTGCTTTAACTAGCTTTAATTAGTTTTACCTATTTATGCAATAGCAACAGCAGATTTTTCTTCTTTCTCGGGGTAACTTTCCGAAATATACACAGATGCAAGAACGGTAAAAATAAACGCCTGCAAGCCTGCGACTATTACTTCGAATACTGTAAACAGAATGCCACCAAGCAGCCATAATGCACCGCCTAAGGCAAGGAGTTTATTGCTGGAATCCACCACAAAGAAGTTGGTGAATACTAGACAAGTGGCCACCAGCAAATGGCCAGCAATCATATTCGCAAACAAACGGATTGTAAGCGAAAGTGGTCGCACAATCAACAATTCCAGAAGCTGCAATGGCGTAAGAATAAAGTAAATTGGCCATGGCACGCCTGCTGGGAACAAGGATTCGCGGAAGAACGTTAGGAATCCTTTTTCTCTAATTCCAGTTATTAAGTATTGGCATACAACCCAAAGAGCAAACACTAATGGCCCTGTAATAGTTGCTGTTGCAGCCATATTTAAGCCTGGAATAACTGAGCAAAGATTAAAGAAAAATATTGTTATAAAAAGAGTTGTTATCATTGGCACATAACGCTTGCCGCGCTCTTCGCCAATCATTTCGTACACAATGTTAAATCGCACAAAGTCCATTAGAATTTCTAGCACGCTTTGGAATCTTCCTGGAACCACTTTTGCGCGAGCTGCTCCAATGCCAAAAATAATCATAACGATTACGGCCATAATAATACGCACCATAACAATTCGGTTCATGGCAAATGGAGTGCCTTGGAACAAAATCTCTGGAGGCAAAAACTCACTAATATCAGGTAGCTCTGGTTTATTCGAAGCTACAGTAGAAGCTACAGTCGTGGTCTTCTGTAAAACATCAACCATCACATCCATAAGTGCCTCCTTATAGCAATCCGTTCACACGCCTCAATTCAGTGCCGCTCACTCACATACTCAATTCAATCATTCTCGCGGCATATATATCAACTAGATCATATGTTTCATATTTCGTAAGGCGCGGGGCACGAAACGAAAAATATATCTAATTGCTGATTGTACTCTTTGCTTGTACATAATTACGCAACTTCAAAATTTATTTGTTCATACCGTACTTAATGCCGTCAAATGGATAAAAATTATCGGAGCGCGGAGAAGCCGGCTCATGCCTTATAGAACGTTCAGTTCCAAGCCTTCCAGCAGCTCTTAAATGAGGAATATCAGAAAGATTGTAAGGCGTAGTTTCGTACACCCAATTAAGCCAGTTGCGCCAAAGCAAATTCGCGTGCGCGCGCCAAGAAAATAGTGGCTCTAATTTTGGATCGTCATGAGGGAAATAGTTGTAAGGGAATGGCACGTTGCTCAAACCTTTTAACATGTCACGCTCATATTCCTGCGCAAGAGTCATTTTGCCATATTCCCAATGTCCTAGCGCAAAAACTTCAGAAAAATCACGCGTAGCAACTAATCCCGGACCAGATTCGGGACCATACGTAAGAATTTGTAAACGCTGATCTGCAGAAATGCTGTCAACATCAACACTCGCTATTCTAGAATGCGGTTGTAAAGCGATTTCATCAAAACCATTTGTAAGAAAACAGTACTCATCCTGCAAATATTGCGGGAACACGCCAAAAACTTTTTTGCTGAGAACATGCTTTTTTACGCCATATCGATAGTAAAGCGCACCCATTGCGCCCCAGCACAAATACATTGTTGAGAAAACGTGTGTTGATGCCCAGTCAAGAATTTGCGTAAATTCGTGCCAGTAGTCGACTTCTTCAAATTCCATATGCTCAACAGGAGCGCCCGTCACAACGAATCCGTCGTAATAGTTGTTACGAAGTGCGTCAAGATTTTCATAGAATTTTACTAAATGATCAGCGCTAACATGTGTCGATACATGCGTAGAAGTTTTCATAAAATCGACGTCAACTTGCAAAGGAGACTTAGAGATGAGTCTCAAAAGCTGAGTTTCTGTCTCGATTTTTTTGGGCATAAGATTCAAAATCAACAAACGAAGTGGTCGAACATCCTGCTGTTCTGCTTCTGGGCGTTCCAATGCAAAAATTCGCTCAGCATCTAATATGCTTCGCGCTGGCAATCCTTCAGGAATCTTAATAGGCATGTGTTTATTATACTCCACACTTGTTTATGTTTATTATGTCTATGTCACTCATGTACACGAATCGTAAAATTCTAACCAAATACAGCGAGACACGCCCGAAAGTTGACAAATCTAAATTTGCACCTATCGTAGATAGAGCTGCTAAAAGTAGCCGACGCGGGGTGGAGCAGCTCGGTAGCTCGCTGGGCTCATAACCCAGAGGTCCATGGTTCAAATCCATGCCCCGCTACTAAAGCCAAGAATCACACAAATTTCTCACGATTGTTGTGGTTCTTGGCTTTTTTGTTTAATACTACATAAGTCGCCCAAAAGCGTCATCGCGCAATAATCAATAAAGAAGAATTGCAAGACGGCGACGAGCGCGCGCAAGACGCTCATCATCTGCAGGAAGTATGGCAAAATACTCAAGCATACGAGAACGAATAGCATCCGCATCACTCTTATGACCAGATGCAAGGAAGTCAAGCAGTCGCCCAAAAGCGTCATCAATATGACCGTCAATCATATCTACATCTGCTACTGCAAGCTGCGAATCTAAATCATCCTTATTATCGCCAGCAGCCTTTCTAACCGCAGCAACATCAGTATTAGTATTACGCGAAAGCAACAAAGCTTTTGCATGTTCACGCGATGCAAGCACATCATGAGGATCTGCTTCCATTACTTTTGCATACTCGCGTGCAGCACCTTCATAATCACCCTTCATAGCAAGCGAATGAGCTTGCTCATGAGCAGGCGGAACATTCTCAACAGAGTTATTCCCGGAACTATCTTGATCTGAGTCTTTAGACATTTCAGACTTTTTCTCAACCGAGGATTCCACAAAAGGAGCAGTTCCAGCAACACCAGAGCGTTCAGCAACCTGAACCAATTGCGGCAAAATAGTGCCACAAATCTGCTGTAATTCCTCGTCGCTAGGTAAACCTTGCGCAATAGGCATAGGACGTCCGCCAATTAAACCGTAAATTGCAGGAAGCTGCTGCGCTTGCAATGCTTGAGCAATACTTGGGCTTTCATCAGAGTCGATACGAGCTAACTGCATACGACCGTCAAGCGCGTTAACAGCATCCGCTAATTTCTGTGCCACATCATAATAGGCCTCGTCATTAGCTTGCCAAAGCAAAATAACAATTGGGAAACTTACAGACGTTTGCACCATCGCCTGAAAAGACTGCTCATTAACATCGATTACATAGCCGCCAGCTTTTGGAGCAGAAGAACCAGTAGAGCCCGATGCAGCTTTAGCAGCTTGCTTAGCTTGAGCTTCTACGCGACGCTTTACGCCTTCTAAATCTACAGCCCCAGCAAGCGAAAATCCGCCAGGATTCATGCCTTGCGCTTTACTACTCACCATTTTTCCTCTTTTCCAAGCACACTAAATTGTACTTACAAAATTTATAAAGCTTCTACCTTAATAGGCTGACGCTCAGCACCAACAGGAATAATCTTCATATGAGAACTAGCTGGAGGAACTACTAGAGCAATAACATTTACGTAAGTTACTCGCATAGTACCTTTTGCTTTACCATCGCCAAATAATGCTTTTTCTTCATCAGAAGCAGGACGAGATTCACGCCCTTCACCAGCTTTACGAGTCCACACAGAATCTATGCGCGCAACAACCAAATCGCTTCCATCGCTTGAACGCATAATGCTTATTTGTTTGAGATTTGGTGTAAAGATTTGTTCTTGAGAGCCTTTATTTCGCTCCATTCCAGCTTGCACTGCTTTAGAAAGTTCAACTAACTTTTTACGCAAATAATCGTCAGCAAAATGCTTCGTGTACTTGCTGTTTTCACCATTTTGTAAAACGTCTGCATACGCAGCTACCGCTTCATCTGGAGTCATCACCAAACCAGTATCGTTAGATTTACCCATTGAAGAACCAATACTTGGCACAGCAAATTTAGGAAGATGCACTCCAGGGAATAAGCGTGCAACAGCCCAAAGTTTATAATTCGAACGCGCTCTCTGTTGACGTAAAACCAGCAAACGTTTTGACTGTTGATCTTTAGTAGTAGTTGTAATAGTCATTAAATCTCTTGGCCAACCAGAATTAGTTGGCACAATAGTTTGCGCGGCTTCACGCGGAATAGTGGTCTTAGGATCTAAGTTTCCAGTTTTGTTTGCAATCGTAAGCTCGCTCGTGCGAATATCGAGAGCAGGTCCAGAAACTGCTTGAGATAATGAATCCACATCTTTTTCGTCATTTGCCTTTTCTAGAGTGCGAAGCAACCCCAAGCGGATATCTTTTTCTTGGAGCATAGTCACATTAGGCAACTCTTGATTACTACGCGCTTCAGCAGGTTTCGGCACCTGCCCATCGCAAGCAGATAATCCAGTTACCATAACCGTTGATACAACACATGCTATTAATGTGACTATGTTGTTGCGCAATACGCCTCTATTTTTACTGTTTACGCGGTGAATATCGACATTAGTATTACGCATTTTATTCATTTCCTCGCTCACTTGAAGAATTACCGCGGTAGCCTTTCCCATTTTTTCTGTAACGACCGTTACCACCGTCTCCTCTAAACCCATTTCGTTTTATGCGAGACTGCTTATCGTTGCTATTTTTAGACGAATTTTGACGCTTGTTTGATTCTGAGTTGCGATAGTTTTCGTGATCATTAAGCTTTTTCTTACTAGATTCATGTGAAATCTTGCTATTACTATCTGAAGGCTTGACCGTTTCTAAACGTTTCTTTGCAAACTTTTCAGAATTATTAGCATTGTTTCTATCGTTCTGACGGTTACGCCTCTTGTTATTCTGCTGTGCATACTTATTTTGCTGCTGATGCTTATCCTTATGATCGTTCAGACTATTGCCATCCGACGCGCTTGCGTAAGATTTTTTCTTATTTCGCGGAGTCTTAATATTCTGAGAATTCCGCTTATATTGCTTATTTTCTGAATTTGCTGATTCTGCTGAATTTCCAGAATATTTCGCATTTCCTATATCTTCCGCATTTGCTAAATCTTCCCCGTTTGCCGCAGCATCCTGATTGTGCAAATCATTAAATTCATCATCAACATTGCCTAAGTCATCTAAATAAGAATTATCGTCATGTTGCTGCATAAAGCGCGCGGCAAACGCAAGCATTTCATCTTGTGCAATAACAGTAGTTTCAGCCAAAGAATCAGTAGATGCAACCGCTGTAGAAGCAGACGCAATTCGAGTTTGCATACCATTTGAGTCGCCGCTTTGCATTGAATCTTTGCGACGACGTGCATGACCCCCATGCCTTGCGTGACTTCCAGAATCCTTCTTGTGTCGTTTGTGACCAAAAATACCAGACATGGTTCCAGAAATCGCCTCAGCAAAGGTGACTTCGTCACGCTGTGCAGACTTTACTGCCAACGCTCCTGAACGGCTAGCTATTAATTGCTTATTACGACGACGATGCGGAGCCATTGCAAAAATAGTTGCAGAAAGTATAGCTAATACTGCAAAAAGTGCTCCTACAAAATATAAAGGCGTTGCAAAATCTGGAATTTGATTACGACGCCACCGCAATTCTATGGAAGCTTCCGGTACATTATCCCCCAAATCAATTAGCAAAACACGTCTAGCAGCCTGCGAACGCAGTGCAGAAGAAGCAGTATCAGAGCTATTTGACTTACTAGAGCGAGTGCCTGATTTAGACATTGTGCCGTTTGCAACAGCATGATCGTATGACGCAGAACCAGAAGATTGAACATAATCTGCAGTATTTATTGCCAATTTCGCTAAACCAAGCTGGCATGTAACTATAGGCCATAAATTAGATTCTTGGAATTTTACGTCAGGATCCTTAATGTCCACAGAGTCACCCGCTTGCACAGAGGTTCTACCAGACACTTCAGAAACTGAAAGATTATTCCAATCACGCAAACCAGTAATTCTTTGTACTGGAGAACCTGCCACCCAGCCTCTTACGTCTTTCGTTAAACCTACAGCAACACAAATAGGCTTACGCGTATGCAAAGCAGCGACACTAATACGAACCCTGTTATCTACAAGATTCAAAACACCAGGATCAGTGACAATATAACGAGTTCCAGATACTTTAGCGTACGCAATAACCACATTACTAGGCTTCCAAAATGTTGAGTTGGCAACACCAAGAACAACACTTAATACTGCAAGCAAAGCAAAAAATGGAGCTACAACGCCGCGCATGATTTTACTGCGCAAAGTGAGCCGTCGCATTGGTCGTCGCATTGGTCGTCGCATTGGTCGTCCTTCTGTATCAGAAGCATCTTCTATATTTGTCATAACGATACCATTCTACAGTCTTTTAATATTACTTGCATGTTTTGATGTAAAAATCAGCGTCAAGCGGTAATGTGAGGCTATGAAAAAAATCAAAACATTAGGACAAAAATCTCTTTTACTTCGCGCTTTCGCAACTATTAGCGCAGTAGCAATGTGCGTAGTGCTTGCTTCATGCGGAGAAAATTCTGACAATAACAATTTAACTGATGAAAACGCTCAAAAAGCTGGAATGCAGTTGCTGGAAGGCGTAAGCGCATCGGGAGAGCTGGGCAAAAAGCCTAAAATAACGCTGAAAACGCCTGTAAAAGTAAAGCAAAATACTTATGCCGTTTTGCAACGAGGCAACGGAGAAACAATTAAAGAAGGCGATCGCGTATGCTCTCAGGGCATTGTGTTCGACTCCAAAACCGGCAAAGAGCTTATGAATACTTGGAAAGAAGGCAAAGTTGATTGCTCAATTTCCATTAATAAAAACTCTACAAGCCGACCATATTACGCTTTAATTAAGGGCAAAAAAATTAATACGACTATTGCTTTGGGCGTAAGCGGAGGAGCCAAAAATCCTTCATATATTATGGTTCTTACAATGGTTTCGCGATCAAAATCTCTAACTAGAGCAACAGGCAAAGCTGTTACGAATATTCCCGCAAATTTGCCGAAGGTAACTCTTGATAAATCTGGAGCACCAACCTTAGATAAAAATAACTACGTTCCAGACGGAAAGCTTGTTTCTCAGACTTTGATTGAAGGAACCGGCAAAAAAGTAACTGCAAAAGACACAGTTTCCGCTCATTACACTGGTTGGACTGCCGATAAAGACGGCAAACTTCATCAGTTTGATTCTTCTTGGCTTCGTGGCATACCTGCAGACTTCCAACTTGCTGGAGGAGTAATCCCTGGTTGGACTAAAGGCTTAACTGGAAAGAAAGTTGGTTCCCAAGTTCTTTTGGTAATCCCACCAGAAGATGGCTACGGCAAAGAAGAAAAGAAGGACGCGCGCGGAAACGTAACTATTCCTGCAAATGCCACGCTGTACTTTGTAGTCGATATTCTTTATGCTTCGTGAGATTTGTAATTTTGCAAACTGTTGCAAAATTAACTAGCGATTCATAAATAATAAACCCCTCCTTCCCGAGGGGTTTTTACATATTTAGAACACATATTTAGAACAGACGAAGATCGTTGGACTCGACTCCACGCATTTCATCGTAATCCAATATTAAGCAAGTAAATCCACGATCCTCAGCCAAAACACGGGCTTGTGGACTAATAGTTTGCGCAGCAAAAATACCTCTAACCGGCTTAAGTAACGGATCTCTATTCAGCAACTCACAATAACGCGTAAGTTGCTCAACGCCGTCGATACCGCCATGCCGCTTAATCTCAATAGCGACATGTACACCATCCGCGTCCTGAGCCATAATATCCACTGGGCCGATAGCCGTAGGATATTCACGGCGCACCAACGTGGCACCATCGCCGATTCGTTCAATCTGCTCAGCCAAGTAACGTTGCAAATGATCCTCAACACCATCTTTAACTAAGCCAGGATCCTCACCCAAATCGTAAGTATTATCACTATAAACATGCTCAAGCGAAATCATAAGCAAATCATCGCTTTTAGCAGCAGCAACACGCAAAATACAGCCATCTACAACAATGCCAGCATCGGATTCGCCGCTATCTTCTTTACGTAAAACACGCATAGTACAAGGAGCTACCATCCAATTAAGAGGTTTATACGCACCAAGCTCAGAAAAAATAAGTACGCTGCCATCTGCTTTAATAAGCAACACTCGCTTAGCTAAAGGAAGCGTGGCATTTAACCTACCTGTATACTCTGCACTGCAATCTGCAACAATAATTCGCACACAGCAAGCATAACAGAAATCAAGTAAAGAAGTACCCTACTTCCCCAAAGCTTCAGCTAAATCGCGATTCTGCCAATGCTGATGTAAGGCGCAGTATCCGCCGAACAATACGAGCCACACTAGTCCACCAATTGCAGAAGCTCGTGTATCGTCACTAATAAACAAAGTCACATACACAAAAGCAAAGAACGCTATAGTAATAGAATTCAAAAGCTTATAATGCGGCATAACGAAACCGTCTGGCATAAAATCAGCAGATTCACGGTACTTACGATGCGTAACCATAATCAAAATATAAATCATGATTATCACTGCAGAAGAAGCCGAAGCAAACAAAATAAACGCACCATGAATGCCAGGGATCGAATTAATAATTGGCGAAAGAAGAATCAAAGCAGACGAGAACAAAATCGCGCGAGCAGGAACCTTCGTGCGTGAAACCTTACGCAACTTACCCAAAAGAGGCGAAGGTGACTCAAGCGCAATCTGATACATGTGGCGACCAGCAGAATACAGCAAAGAATTAAGCGCAGAAGAAGCAGCTGTAATAACCACAAAGAACACAAGCGCAGAAGCCCAATGCAATCCTGCGTATTGGAACACCATAATGAATGGTGACATAAATACGCCTTCCGCATTCGTAGCTTTAAACTGTTGCCACGGCACAATAAGCATAATCGCTATAAGAGCGCCAACATAGAAAACTAGTACGCGCACAATAATCTCGTTAATAGCCTTTGGTAAAACCTGACGAGGATTCTTAGTTTCCGAAACAGTCACACCAACAAACTCAATAAGCTGGTACGCATAAAACACCATTTGGAAGCTCATTAAGAAAGAAAGCCAGCCGTTTGGCATAAGCGAAAAATTGTTGAAAATATTATCTAATCCAGCGTGACCAGCAGGACTTATTACGCCACCATGCAAAGGAGCTGCAGAGTAATGGTAACCAACTAAAGCCATAACTACGGCTGTAACAATAAGAGCAACAATTAGCGTGATTTTAATCATTGAGAACCAAAACTCAGTTTCCCCAAATAGCTTTACAGCTACCAAATTTATGCACACTAAAGCCGCTAAAAATACTACTTCTATAAGCCATTTCCAATGACTTACGTCAATATCGAAAGTTTGGAAGAATGTGACGCAATACGTACTAACTGCCGTAATTTCGCTCATACCAATAAGTACAAGCACAAACCAATACGACCATCCAGCAAAATTACCCCAACCTCTGCCAAGATAACGCGTAATAAAACTAATAAAAGTATGCTGGTTTGGATCCTTGTACATTAGCTCACCAATGCCACGCATCAGCAGGAACATAATCAAGCCCACAATAATGTAAACGAATACAATACTCGGACCTGTTAAGCTAATTGATTTTCCAGAACCAAGGAACAAACCTGTTCCAATTGTGCCGCCAATAGCAATAAATTGCACATGACGTTTGGTAAGACTACGCTCCATTTGGTTTGTATTGCTACTTGCATTTTCTTGCGCAGATACGCTAGAAGATTGATTATGAGAAGATGTGCTATTGTGCGTCTCTGTAGATTCTGTTTGTTTAGAACCTACATTAATGTCACTATTCACAGTCTCACTCATTATTACAACTCCGTTCCTTAATAGCCACGAATTTCTAATTTTATAGGAACCCTTAACTATTCATTACGCATTCTACAATTCGCGCAACTATTCCACACTTTTAAGTGAGCTTACTGGATCTATGCGATCCAAAGCTGGGTTGGTAGCCCATTGCACAATTAACGCAAAAATTAGTGTTGCAACGCCAGCAATGCAATAGCTTAAAGGAGCTACTTCAACTTCAAAATACAAAGACGGCATACGAAGCGCGCTAGTCAACAATCCTGCAATAAGCCTTCCTAATGGCAATCCAACTGCAATGCCGATAACAGTTAAAGTAAGCATTTCTTTATGCACATAGGAATGAACTTCTCTACGATAAAAACCAAGAACTTTCAGCGTAGCCATTTCGCGAGTACGTTCCGAAATATTAGTACTTGCAAGAGTAAAAAGCACAGCTAAAGCTAAGCCAGCAGCCAAAGTTACGATTAAAGCAACAACAGCATTCATAAGATCAAAACTAAAAGCATGCTTCATACGCGTAATATTCATAACAGCAAGCACACCGTCACGTTCAGAAACCTTGTCAGCATATTTAATTTTATTATTATCGCTACCGCGCAAACGCAAAATTAACGCATTATGTTTCAGAAGCTTACTGTTTTCACCATTAAATAAGCGTTCGTAGCAACATTCAGTCATGTAAATATTAGAACCGATAAGATTACGAACAATAGCTTTAACTTTAACCTTCGCACGTTTAAAACTAGTATTCGTCACATTAATTTCGCTACCACGAGTAATGTCCAGAGATGCAGCAGCGCTTTGAGAAAGCAACGGACCTTCATCCGTAAGTTTAATAGTTTGCAAATTATTGTTCACATCCTGCAAATTTACAAGATGAGACAAAGCTTTTGTGTCTTTTACAACAATCAACTGCACGCTTTCCGCATCCTCAACATGACGACTATTCGACTTATTTGATTGACTTTTAGCTATTTCTCCAGAGCCCACATAAGCCGGAAGTATAGTTTCTACTTTATTGTTTGACTTGTCTTGCTCAACGCTTTTCTTCATATTTTGGAAAGATCCTGGAGCCGAGATAGAAATCATATCGTATCGATAAATTCCCTCGTATTGGCGAATACCCAAGGTCGCAACAGTATCGTTCAAAGCAAGACCGCAAACAATAAGCGCTGTGCAACCAGCAACTCCACCAATAGTCATGCACAATCTGCCTTTAAATCGCGCCAAATTGCGAACGGTAACCTTATTTAAGAAACTCATTCGCTTCCAAATCCAAGGCAACCTTTCAAGAAGAACGCGAGAACCAGCTTTTGGAGCTTTTGGTCTTAACAAAGCTGCAGGAACTTGCTTTGTTTCTCGCCAACTAACAACGATTGTGCATATTGCAACAGGAATCACAAATGCTAGCACACACAAAGAGCCATATAGCCAGTCATACTTCAACCTAACGTCTGGCACAGCGTATAAACCACGCAAGATTTTTAGTAAAAGTGAAGGGATTGCAAGAAAACCCATAATATCGCCAATTCCGCCGCCAACAAAGCACGCAAATATCGCGAAGAAAGCATGTCTTGTTACTGCAGTAGAACGACCGTATCCCAAACTTAAGTATGTACCAATAAGCCCTCGCTCTTCTTCAACCATACGAGCCATAGCAGTTAAACTCATCATCATTGCTACAACAAGAAATACCGCTGGGAAAGCGTATCCAAGTGACTGTATTGAAGCAACGTCAGAACGCAAACTTGCATAACTATCGTTAGCTATGCGAGTAGATATATGCCATTGAGCTTGAGGAACACGTTTTTGAATCTCTGACTTAATTTGTTTACAAATTTGCTTTTTTGCTTGCTCTTTAACAAAATTTGGAGCGCGCTGAAGCCTAGGATCATTTGCAATAATATTTTTTAATTCTAAATTAACTTGTTTGTCGATAATTTGATTACGTCGAGCTTTTTCGCGTTTAGATTGCACGAGTTCCTGAATCTGTTCAGATGCATCGTCAACAATGCCACGATAATCTTTAGAAAAAACATTGACACGTTGAGCATCATTCAAACGCACCGACATTGCTGTATACGGCAAGCTAGTCACGTTATCAGGAGCAGCAGAAGTAAATATTGGGTATCTAGACGTCACAGAGTTACGAAATGCTTTAGATTGATAGCCATCAGGATTGTTTAAATCGTTGCTATCTAGCACGCTACCAGTTATGCGCAAACGATAAGTTTTAGACTTTGAATTAGAAGAACCAAGACTTCCAACGCCCGCATTTTGCTGCACGTTGACTACTATCACATTGCCAATGCTCAATCCACTATCGTGTAAAAATCGCTGAGTTACAACAGCTTCACTATTATTTTTAGGCATGTTGCCCTTAAGCAAATGCAAGCGATTAAGATTTTTTTGTGATTCTACATAATGCACGAAATTCATTGCGTATGAAGACTTTGCATCATCTGTTGCGTGCGCTGTTGCTTTCCAAGAACGCTCTGCTTCAACTTCACTCACACTTGGCAACGCGCGTAATGCTGCAACATCGTCTTTAGTTAAACCAAGAGTAGATACGATTTGCAAATCATAAGCATGCAATTTCGCATACATATCGTTAGTAGCGAGAAACATGTCGTTGCATCCTGCATAAATACCAGTCATAACAGCAACGCCAAGCATTGCAATAACCGCAAGAACGCAAAAGCGGCGCCATTCGCGAACCCACATTCTAATTGCGCTAATAAATACTATTGGCAGCAACGAATGCATGCGCTTAACTTCACCACCATTATTGGCATTTTTATTATCAGATTGCTTTGAAACTGCTGCTACTTTCCGCATAACAACCACCTAATCACCACTCAATATCGGCTATAGCCATAGGATGTTCTTGCACAGTTTCGTCTACAACTTTTCCAGAACGGAAACGAACAACTTTGTGAGCCATCGGAGCAATGGCAGCATTATGAGTAATAATCAGCACTGTCATGCCTTCAGTTCGGCAAATATCTTGCAATAATTGCAATACTGCCTTACCTGTTTCATAATCCAAAGCACCAGTAGGCTCGTCACATAGCAATAGTTTAGGTTTTTTAGCAAGAGCGCGCGCAATAGATACGCGTTGCTGCTCACCGCCAGAAAGTTGCGCTGGGAAATTATGAAGCCTTTCTTTCAAGCCAACATCAATAAGCGTTTGAGCAGGGTCAAAATGATCTGCACAAATTTGCGAAGCTAGCTCTACGTTTTCAAGAGCAGTTAAATTTGGAACTAAATTATAAAATTGAAAAACAAAACCAATGTCTTCTCTGCGGTAGCGAACCAAATTACGACCTTTTAGCTTAGTAACATCGCAATCGCCAACAACAACACGACCGCTTGTCGCAGTATCCATACCGCCCAAAATATTTAATGCTGTAGTTTTTCCAGCGCCAGATGCACCTAAGATTACTGTAAGCTCACCGCTTTGTGCAGTAAAACTGGCATCATCTAAAGCTCGCACAGCACCAGAACCTGATGGGTATTCTTTCACTACATGATCAAAAGTTATATATGCCACAATGCACCTTCACAATATGAGAAACTATAAAAATTCAACTTCTCTTTATTTGTATTATCTACCGTTATATTTCGTACTATTTTACTAAATGAGCGCAAAATTCGCTAACTTACTTCAGCGACGACACTCCACATCTTTCCATGCAATATGCATTACCAAGCCAAGTATGACGAGAATTTGGCCAAACAGCACCTAAACGCGGAGCACACTGACTCATCCATATACTTGGCACACGCCCATCTGCGCTTTGCGAACCAAGCAAATTAAATCCATTCTTGCTTTCAAGCCAATCTGGATGCTGTGTTGCAATAGCAAGCCCTTCCTCAAGAGTAAGAGGCAAACGTTCATCAGAATCAATAAGCTTACGAGCGACATCAGGCTCTCGATTCAAATACGATGAGCCAGTATGTGGATCGACGACTATATAGAACGGGCCTTTAGGAAACTCATACCCGTCTTTGGGAAGAAAACTTATGATATCTCGCGGAGGCATAGTGGTGAATCCAGCCATACGATTAATACTCGTACGAGAAATCAACGATTCAGGCGAAACTAATTCACGCGTAGGAACCAATAAAATATTCGCACCTAAACTACTATTTTCAAGCGCACACAATATAGGATTTGCCAACTTACGAAAAGCATCGGCACTCATATCAGCCACATCTGGATACCCAAGTGCCACTATACGATCGAGTTGCTGCTGTATTTCTTCAGATGCTATTGACATAATTCCAGTTTACGCAAAATCTTACATAATCGCGAGCGCAATATAACCATAATTAGTTTAGGAAATTACGCTTTTTAGCAATAATTTCAGCCAATTGCACAGCATTTAGTGCAGCACCTTTTCGCAAATTATCGTTAGTGATGAAAAGTGCCAATCCCTTATTTCCATCGATCGCTTGGTCTTGCCTAATTCTACCAACATAACTTGCAGACTTTCCTGCCGCTAGCTGAGGAGTAGGAATATCGTTAAGCTCAACTCCTTCAGCCTTGCTTAATACTTCGCGAGCCATGTCTGGAGTTACATCATGCTCAAACTCAGCGTTTACACTCATGCCGTGACCAGTGAAAACACCTACGCGCACACAAGTACATGAGGCTGCAAGATTTGGCAAATGCAAAATCTTACGGCTTTCATTGCGCAATTTTTGTTCTTCGTCAGTTTCTTCAGAACCGTCATCAACTATTGAACCAATAAAAGGCACTACATTAAAAGCAATAGTACAAGCAACTTTTGTAGGTTCAGGGAAATCTATTGCACTACCGTCGAAAACGAGTTTATCTGCTCCTTGGTTTAATGCAGCTTGAGCCTCATTCATGAGTTGCAAAGCACCGGCTCGACCGGCGCCAGAAACAGCTTGGTAAGACGAAACAATTAAACGTTTTAATCCAAAAGCATCAGCAAGCGGCTTTAATACAGGCATGCAAGCCATAGTTGTGCAATTTGGATTTGCTACTATTCCTCTTGGAATAGTATCTAAATCTTCAGGGTTTACTTCCGCAACTACCAAAGGCACATCGTTATGCATACGCCATTGCGAAGAATTATCTACTACAATTGCGCCAGCTTCAGCGAATTTCGGAGCCCAAATTTTTGAAGTTCCGCCGCCTGCAGAAAAAATAGCTATGTCAATTCCGTGCAAATCTGCTTTTTCTACATCTTCTACGACTACGTCTTTGCCACGATATTGCAAAACTGTGCCAGCAGAATGAGCGGAAGCCATAAAACGTAAATCTTTTATTGGAAAATCGCGCTCGTCAAGCACTCGACGCATTACCATACCAACTTGGCCAGTTGCGCCGAGCACTGCCACGTTCACGCCTTTTTCGTTGATAATTGTCATCGAGACTCCCCTAAAAGTAAGTACGTATAATTTCTACAGTTTTTACAATTCTACAAT
>NZ_LXJL01000160.1:0-1281 GCF_001641215.1 Gardnerella sp. 30-4
AGATGTGTATAAGAGACAGCTTCAAAATTCTCTTCTTCGGAACTTAGTTGGTCGAAAGTATCTTCAGTATTTTTTGAATCTTTCTTTATTTCTGTATAAAGTAAAGAAGAAACGGAATTCTCCCAATTAATAAAGTCTTCTACAGTTTTAACATGATGCAAGTCAATGCTTGCTAGCATTTCTTGAAAATTTTCTGCGTCAATATTTGATTGATCACCTTGAACTAGCTCATCGTTATTAGCATTACCTTCATACGTAGACGAAAACATTATACGCATATTATTTTCAATAGATTGTTGCGTACCGTTGCTAAAAGTTTTGAGAATCTTTCTCTTTTTTAATTCGCCAAATTCAAGTTGAGACAGCAAGATTCCTAATTTTGCAGCATCAACATCACCAAAGCACAAATCATCTACAGTTACGCCTAAATCCAAATCGCAAACTAAAGCATTAACTTTACGGTTTAAACGAACTTGATCAATATTTTCTCTTAAAGCTTCTCCCTTTTTACCGCTAATCTCATTCGAATGTTCAATAATATTTTCTAGGCTGCCGAATTGATTAATCCATTTAGCAGCGTACCCATCTCCAACACCTGGAACTCCTGGGATATTATCTGCAGTTTCTCCTCTTAACGCTGCTAGATCAGGATATTGCTTAGGCGTAACATGATATTTTTCAAAAACAGCATCCTTATCCATTTCTTTTAAATCTTTAAAATGCTGTCCTGGATACAAAACAGTAATATTGTCATCTATAAGTTGGAATGCATCACGATCGCCAGAAAGTACCAAAGTTCTATAACCGGCATTCGCTCCCATTGTTGCAAGGGTGCCGATAACATCATCACCTTCATAACCTGGTTTCTCAATATAAGTGATACCAAGAGCTTTAAGCATCTGTTGAATAATAGGAAGCTGCGAAAGAAGCTCCTGCGGAGCAGCATCACGAGTACCTTTATATTGAGGAAGCATAGTATTTCTAAAAGTTCCACCTTTAACGTCAAAAGCAATAGCTAAGCGGTCAGGCTTCTCTTTTTTTACAACCTGCGAAAGCATAGTAATAAATCCCCAAATGGAATTTGTTGCTTGCCCAGAGCGAGTAGAAAAATTATCTGCAGATATTGCAAAAAAAGCACGGAACGCAAGAGAATGGCCATCGACAACCAACAACGTTCCTTTCTCATTCTTAAGTTCCGAAGAATGTTCTTCAACGATGTCGGTATTCACTGTTGACTACTCACCCACGTTCCGTAATTACTAATAAATAACTATGCAGTTA
>NZ_LXJL01000161.1:0-1299 GCF_001641215.1 Gardnerella sp. 30-4
AGATGTGTATAAGAGACAGATCATTCATAGGTAATTTTTTATCGTATAGAATAGATCCAGATATATCTTGCGAATAGTTATTCATGCTAAGATAATTTTCATCACTTATCATAATAGGCTTAGCTCCATCATTCATGAGATCGCCAACGCGTGTCCCTAACACAACTGTAGATTCACCTTCAACAAACGATGGCATTTCATTGAAGTATAAGCATTCGCCGCCTTTATTACACCAAACTCCTGCAATTGGAGAAAGGCCTTTTGTTACGCGGACATCAGCATTATTTATTCCGTCCAGATGCTCTTTTTTAGTTAGTACTTCTTTTGTTTCACTTGCATCAACACCGTAGTATAGAGTAACCTTTTTTACTTCTTTCAAATTTTCTTCACCCAATGCAGGGTAGGAGCCCACAATTTTATCAATATAATTACGAGAAGAAAATCGTGGTTTTAATTCGTATTTCGTTATTCCAACTTTTTCCAGTATTTGTTTTGCGCTGTCTATATCTTTTCCTAACAAGTCTGCAGGTACTACTTTTTTGTTGCATTTACTGGCAATAGCAATATGCATATTGTCACCTTCGTAAGCTGCATTAAAAGCTTCTCCGGGCATAGGATAAGTTGAAATAATGGTTCCAGGCTTTACTGTTGCAGGAACTTTATGAACTTCTACTTTTAAGCCCATTGCTTTTACTTCGTCAGTAATTTCGTCTACAGTTTTCCCAATAACGTTTTTTGGCATACCTGGACCAAGAGATTCCACAACTGTTATTTTTGTGGAATGATTAACTTTACTACCTGGTTTAATGCCTTTTAATGAAATGAAGGAACCTTTTTTGCGTTTATTAAGTTCCCTAACAATTTGTACTTTAAAACCTTTTGAGCGTAAATTCGTTGCAGCAGCTTGAGCATTTGTATCTTTAATTACTGGCACTGTAGCCATACCTGAATTTGTCTGTACTCTCGTCATGTAATAAATTGTTCCAATGGCTGCAACTATAGCTAGAACGATTATTGCGCAAATAATTGATATGAATGCACCTTTTTTCTTATGATTTTTATTACCTTTATTAGGTTCTTTTTGCAACTCTTGTGCATGTGTTTGTTGCTCTACTTGATTTATTTCTTGTTCTTTAGTTTTATCTTCGTAATTTTCGTTAGGCGTACCGCATTGTTCGCAAAACTTTGCATCGTCTACCATGCTACTGCCGCAATGAGTGCAAAATGACATATTTTCCCTTTCTCTTTAAAAAATTTACCTAATTTTTAATAGCTTTAGTTTTATATTATCTATTTTCT
>NZ_LXJL01000162.1:0-1266 GCF_001641215.1 Gardnerella sp. 30-4
ATTTTCTAATTTCTTTTGATTCTGTTCATTAAGTTTTTCTTGTTCTCGTGCACGCATTTCTCGACGAATTAACGAAGCATGACCACGAGCCTCAACTAAGCTGCCAAAACTAATGCCTTCTTTTAATTGATCCTGCCAAGATCTATCTAGTTTATTAACAGGGATGTCAGTAGATTCCACTTCATGAGATAATGCAATACCGAAAATATTTGTTGGCACTCCTTGGTAGATAACAACTTTGTTACTGTCTTTTCCAATATAATATTGCGTTTGAGTCCACGCATATACTCCGTAGCCTACTCCAGAAATAACAAATAATACTAACAATATTCCCAAAGATATGCCTATGCGAGTCCACCTGCGCCTCAATGAATGAGCACGATGTGCCTCATCCTGCTCATGTTTGACAGCACGAGCAACATCTGGATCATGAGGATCCGTTGAAACTTTACCATTCTTTTTTTTGACTATAGGAATCTCATTAGTGTCAGGTGTATGTAATTCTCCAACTTCTTCACGAATGTGTGAAGGTTGCACAATTCTTGTAATAGATATTGTTCCTTCATCTGGATTTTTAGAATTATCATCATCTTGAGCTAGCGCGGCTGCTCGTTGAGCTGGTGAATTCTTATCTTCGCGCAATGCCGGTGCTGAAGCTACTGCTTTATTTACGATATCTGCAATTGACTCGAGATCCTTACTTGCAGCTCCTCCAATAAGTGGAGTTTGATGCGGAAGATCAAATGCATCAGCATCAAGTGCAAGCGTTGCATCTGCAATAACGGCTGTAACATTATCTGTACTACCAGCACGAAGTGCCATAGATACTAATTTTTGAGCGCATTCTTCTTGATTAGAAATACTACTCATCACATCTTGAATAGTTGAATCTTCAAGAACTCCACACAATCCATCAGAGCAAAGAAGCCAACGGTCAGAAGGATGAGCTGAACGCAAAGCAATATCAGGACGAGGATCTATATCAAAATCACCTAATACTCGCATAACAACATTTCGTTGAGGATGATTTCGCGCTTCTTCAGGCGTAATATGACCTGTATCAATCAAATGCTGAACATAACTATGATCAGTAGTCATGCGCATAAGATGATTATCTCTTAGTAGATACGCTCTAGAATCACCTAAATGAGCCAGAACCCAGTATCCTCTTACAAGAGTTACTGCAGTCACTGTCGTTCCCATTCCAGCAAGACGGCGCTCACGCTTAGCTTTACCAACAATCGCATCTGTCTCTTATACACATCT
>NZ_LXJL01000163.1:0-1249 GCF_001641215.1 Gardnerella sp. 30-4
TTTTTATACTGAAAATAGCATAATTTAAAACTATTATTACTATTTTCATATATAAATATTTTGAAAATTCGTAATTTTTTCAACACGCCGAAGCGAAGAAGAAAAAAAGATGTTATAGTCTTATCTGTTGTCTAAAACACCTGTCCGGGTGGCGGAATGGTAGACGCGCTAGCTTGAGGTGCTAGTGCCTATTTGTTACAGGCGTGCGGGTTCAACTCCCGCTCCGGACACGAAAAAACCTTGCTGGAAAGCCAGCAAGGTTTTATTGTTTTCTAACGCAAAAAAGGTGTTAGCTAAGAAGATCATCTTAGCTAGCCCTAAAAAATTTAATTAAGCAGCATTTGAATGCAAATGGAAACGAATCTCGACAGAATTTGGCGTATAAACAGCTGCACCAAAAGCAATAATCGTGCCAAACTTATCTTTTACAGTAGAATAAGCTGCAATTACAGAAGTTCCAACTTCAACATTCAGTACTGCCGCAAGCCGGTCACACAGCTCTTCTACATGCACAGACACCTCATTTTCTACAAGCTGAACAGCGTACGCTTTGAACAAAAAATCAGCTAACGAATCATCTGAAAAATCATGCGTCAAAATTTTAGGAAAACGCGAAGCAGACAAATAAATCACACTATAACGCGATAAAACATCGTCAACATAGCGCAAGCGTTTCAAACATATCAACTCATCTTCTGGATCAAGACCTAAACGAGCAGCAGCATCTTCATCGTGAATAACATCTTTTTCAATAACTTTTATTCTAACTTTTGCATCATTAGAATAAGCCTGCTCATAAAATCCTTGCGCGCGATCAGAAATCACTTCCTGATTATAAGTATGAATAATTGAAGAAGCTCGAAATGTTCCCCTACCCTGCTCACGAACAAGTAATCCTTCAGTAATAAGATTATCAACTGCATGCCTCAAAGTGATACGACTCACATTGTACTGTTTGCACAATTCAATTTCAGGAGGTAATTGTTCGTTAGCTTCCATAGAATCAATACGAGCGCGTAGATTATCTCGCACAGCAATATATTTAGGCACACCGTCGACCATTATCACTCTCCCCTAACTAAGCGCTAGCATGAAAAAGCCGCTGATACTAGTTTGTGTAAAACACAGCATAGTAACAACGGCTCATGCAAAACTAATAACTCTGTTATCCTATCAGTCCTAACATAAAATGTACAAACAAATAGGAAAATGAGTAAAAAGAATTTAATCTATGTCTACACAATTATTT
>NZ_LXJL01000164.1:0-1241 GCF_001641215.1 Gardnerella sp. 30-4
GAGGCAGCGTAATCGATATGGCTGTCGGTGTTGTTATGGGTAGTGCAGTAACTGCAGTAGTAACAACGATAGTTAATTATATTATTAATCCTCTTATCGCAATGATTTGCGGAAAGCCAGAACTTAATGGCGTTCTAACTATTAGTATGAATGGTGCAACAATTTCTTTTGGCGCAGTAATTGGAGCATTATTGAATTTCCTTATTGTTGCTACAGCAGTTTATTTCTGCATTGTTTTACCTATTAATAAATTACGTGAAATTGGTGCAGATTTGTTGCAAATTGAACATGAAAAAACTGAAGAAGAAAAAAGAAAAGAGCGCGAAGAAAAAACTATTCAACTGTTACAAGATATTCGTGACGAACTAGTAAAACGCTAATTTCTTATTTTTCTTATAAAAAATTCCCACTGCTTCGTAGTAAACAGTGGGAATTTTATTATCCAAAACTAAATTATTCACACTATCAGTCGTCACCTAAAGTAATGTGAATTCCTCCAACTAATGAACCAACAACGTTATATAGAAGGGCAATTATTGCAGATAATACGGTTATTATAATTATTTCTACAATTGAAAAAATAGTTACAGCACTTAATACTGTTGGGAGTGAGAACACATCTGCAAGATTAAAACCGTTACTATCCAAACCAGTAGAAGAAACAATCTGCGTTACTTGATCAAATACACCAATCATATTCAAGAACAACCACACTAAACCTGCAGCAATAACTTGAATAATTCCTCCTGCAACACTTAGAAGGAATGTTACTTTTGCTACAGACCATGCATCTACTCTTACTAAAGAAAGACTCATACGACGAGCACGCGGAACACGTCCTGATTTTGTTGCGTTTGTTTTATTGGAAATAGATGAAGCAACGCCACCAATTGTACGACGATACGTATTGGAACTACCACTAACACGTCCAGAAGATGATGAATTTTTAACAATATTTCCTAAAGAAGAATTACCAGATACTTCATCAAAATTATTTTCTTCACTTGAATAATTAGCTTCCTTAGAAGGAACCATTTTTTCTGCAGATAATTCTGTGTCATTAGACAAAAATCTTGCAGATTCCTCATTCATATTCATCGGATTTTGCGATGGCTCAAAATTTTCGCTCATCTCAGTGTTCCTTCTCTTATTAATTTGCTTATAATCAGTGCCATTATACCAATGAGAGTACCAATAAAAACAGACTAGAACAGTTTTTATTCTGTCTCTTATACACATCT
>NZ_LXJL01000165.1:0-1173 GCF_001641215.1 Gardnerella sp. 30-4
ACTTAAACCAGTAATTTCTATTAATAACATCGATCATTTCAACTAATTGCTTTGTTTCTGCAATATCATGAGCACGTATTACACGTCCACCAGCCATAAACATCGCTGTTTCTGCAACTAAAGTAACTGGCAAACGATCTTCTTTATCTAAATTAAAAAGCTTCTTACCAAAGCCTTTTCTAGAAATCGCAACCAATATTGGTCTACCAAAACGATGCAATTGATTAATATTGCGCATCATTGCATAATCTTGTTCACCATCAGCAACCTTTGCATAGCCAATTCCTTGATCAAGAATGATCCTATTTAAGTCAACTCCTCCATCAACAAGCATTTTTAAATTATCACTAAAGAATTGACACATAACCTTTGTTAAATTGTCATATTCTGTATCTCTATTGCTATGCATTGTTACTAATCCAACGTTAGAATCTGCCATAAGCTTTACTTTTTCTGGAGAATCAAACGCACGAACATCATTTATAATATCTACGCCAGCTTCAATTGCAGCTTCCATTACAGGTAACTTGTAAGTGTCTACTGCTACAGCAATTTGAGGATAATTTTTGTGAATATACTTAATAGCAGGTATAACGCGACTTATTTCCTCTTCTGGAGTAATTTCTAAATAACCGCCAGGTTTTGTAGTTTGACCGCCTACTTCTATAACATCAGCACCGGCTTCAACTATTTCTTTAATATGGCTATTTACTTCGTCCTCACTTTGGTACTTGCCGCCGTCATAGAATGAGTCAGGAGTAATATTCAAAATCGCGTAAACTATCGGCTTGTCAAGTGTATCAAAGCAGAATCGCCCTGCATTCCACACAATTGCTTTTTGCTTTAATAGCGAGCGCAAACTTGCAAGTAATTCTCGATCTTCGTACCATGCTTTTTCGCATTCTTGCATAAAAGGTTTAAGAGCAATAAACGGCAAAATGAAGTCAATAGAAGACTCGGAAACTTTGATAGCTGTATCAAAATGATCGAGAAAATCAGCTACTTTGCTTAAATCGTTTTCGCTAATATTTTCCCACGTGCATAAAATTTTTTGATTTACACAAAGATCCTGCAGTAACGCTATATCTGCAATATTTTTAGAAGATGCATTCTCCAAATTGCTTTCAATAATTCGCATTTGTATTCTTTCTTTCTAAAACCTCATATTTAAAA
>NZ_LXJL01000166.1:0-1128 GCF_001641215.1 Gardnerella sp. 30-4
CATTAAGCACATTCGTTAATAATGATGTATAACGTGCAATTAAACATGCAATCATAAGAATTTCTTAGTTACATTATTTATTATTTGTGCAATACAAGTCGCAATGGAGTATAAAGAATTTCAACAATAATCGCATTAAATGCAGCAGTACCAAAAATAATTGGCATCATTACGATTACCATGTTTGGAGAATGAAGAATAAAGTAAGCAGCAATAGAAGCGAAAATGCAACCAGAAATTACTGTTGTAACAAAAGTTGCAATAAATGGGAAAACACTTACTTTACGAGCAGCATCCTTTGGGAAGAGATGGACATATCCAATTAAAATAGCTGTCATAATAATTGCAGCAGGAATGTCACACGCATATTCAAGGAATGGAATCGAAGTATTAAGTTGGATTAATGTTGCAGCAAGAGCTCCAATAATAGCTCCTTGATAAATCTTTGGACGAACCAACAAAATCGCCAAGCAGAATGAAGCAATAACAAACTCAGGCTGGATATTTCCAATAGAAAGAGGCTTGGCAACAGTAAAATCAAGAATGCATCCTGCTGCAAATAGAACTGCAACCAGCACTAACGAAGTAATATTTAGTGCATGATTCTTAACTTTCGCATTTTTCATCATTACCGACGCAACATCAGCAGTTGCATTTGCGACGCCGCTAGTAGCTTCCATAACTTTTTCATTAGTTTCATTAGCCATGATTTCTCTCCTTGTTTAAGCTTCATATTATTTGAATACAAAGCTATCGAATATTTTGTTGTGATTTGTGATTTGTGATTTGGTTATTTTTGAAATTTAAGGCTTGTATACAAAAAGACCCCCGGGGCTTACCCGGAGGTCTTTTACAAGCTTTTATACGCAGCTTCTAAAACTTCAGAGTAAACTCACGCCAAAAAGAAGACTGCCACCACCACATACGTGCAGCATTAAGAGTATCGAAAGATTCAGCATTCATGTTCATGTTAAGCATGATGTCTGCCTCCTTAACTCATTAATACTAACTGTGGTTCACGCACAAACCCCAACCGAAGTATTCGATATTTGTTTGTGTTGGAAATGATGCTAACACCATAAAAGTACAAATGCAAACATTTTTTCAAAAATATTCTCCTAATGAAAT
>NZ_LXJL01000167.1:0-1076 GCF_001641215.1 Gardnerella sp. 30-4
ACATAATAATGATAGTTATTAGGAATAGTTATTCCAGTAGTGCGTCAATATTTCGTTTTGAATATAGAAGTCTGCGCACTTCCATAGTGTCGTCGATGACAACGTAAAAAACAGAAAAGTTGCGTACGTTAATCCTGTAGTAGGGGTGTTCTCGTGTTGATTAATCTCTTCTCCTTACGCTATCAAAGACGTCAGCTTTAGAAAGACGCGTAGAAGTGTTTGCGGCAAAAGTATCTGCTTCATCGAGTTTTCTTTCAATGTCGTTAGTGAGGGCAGAGTATT
This sequence comes from Gardnerella sp. 30-4, assembly GCF_001641215.1. Taxonomy (NCBI): domain Bacteria; kingdom Bacillati; phylum Actinomycetota; class Actinomycetes; order Bifidobacteriales; family Bifidobacteriaceae; genus Gardnerella; species Gardnerella sp. 30-4. Next base: position 283 of record NZ_LXJL01000167.1, read on the forward strand.
GTTTGATGCTCATGAGAACCATAGTTCCATAACCATTTTTTGTAAGGAATACTGGTGTGTTTGAATTTATAACTGTTTCTTCTACTTCTGGGAATTTATTTCTTAAATCGGAAACTGGGCGAATATTAATCATTTTATCAACCTCCTTTTATCAAAAAAGTATCAGAATATTATCAAGATTACAATTATATTAGTGGCTTGGCACTTAAAAAAGTGTAGCAATACTCGGAGTTCTCTCAATCCATACAGAATCAGTAGCACTCCTTTACAAATCGCACTGAATCAAGATATCGTTTTGATGATACCTATTTGCGTACAGTCTAGTTGCTGCGTTTTAGGCTTTGTGTAGCAAAGCTTAGCGAGGACTACCGTTAAAAAGTTTAGTATGCGACGGCTTTAAGCTGGGTTCTTGTGGTTTTTGAGCGTGATTTTGCTGTCGAGTAGTTGTGCGATTTAGTTGCTTATGTTTTGGGGAACAAAATGGTATAAAAATTGTAAAAAAGTTCCCTACATTATTTGATTTCTCATGGTAACGGCTTGCTGGTTATTCCAAAAAATAAGGTTTCTGAGTTTAAGAAGTTGCTTTTTGAGTATTATGAAGATGAAGATTTGCAGGTGATTGCTTCGTTTATGAGGGAATATTGTTGGAAGCATTAAACGTGCATGATGATATTGATTCTTCTGGTTCTTCTGTTTCGTGAACCTTGCTGTTTATGAAGAGTATAGTTTGCTAGTAAATGAAGAGATTAGCGTTGATAATCTAGACAAATTAGTACGGAAAAGTAATATATTTA
>NZ_LXJL01000168.1:0-1057 GCF_001641215.1 Gardnerella sp. 30-4
ATTTTATTTCTTCAACTTTTTCAAAATTATTAGAATCGCGTTTATTCATCAATATCGAAACAGAATAGAACAATATTAGTGCAATAAGTATTACAGAAATTAGAACAGTACGACCACCGACAATATTTACGTGACCAAGTATTACACCAAATACGCCATAATCTGCATCAGAATATGTAGAATTTGCACTTCCTAAATTGCCAAGCACTGGCAAAAGGAACAACGGAAGGAAAGTAATGAAAAGGCCATTAATAAATGATGCAGTCAAGCAACCACGTATTCCACCTTGACCATTACCAAATACTCCTGCAGCACCACCAGCCATAAAATGCGCAACAATTCCAGGAATAATAATTGTCGTTCCCAAAATCGCCATAAACGTCATTCCAAGCAAGCCGCCAAAGAAACTAGCCAAGAAGCCAATAAGAACAGCATTAGGAGCAAAGCCAAAAGTCATTGGTGCATCTAAAGCAGGACGAGCATTTTTAACAAGCTTTTCCGATATTCCCTTAAAAGCTGGAACAATTTCGTCAAGAACAATCTGCACGCCTGCAAGAATAATATAAACACCTGCAGCAAAAGTTGCAGCCTTCAACATAACGAAAACAATGGAGTTTTGACCATTAGATAAATGTGTTTCGACATACGAAGATCCAGCAAAAAGAGCCACTACGATATAAATAACAGCCATAGAAAGCGTGATAAGAACTGTTGTATCACGCAAGAATCCCAATGCTGCTGGGAATTTAATATCCTCAGTTGACTTAGAAGGACGCTTTTTTGAAGCAGTAATCTTTGCAATTAACGCACCTAAAGCAACACCAGTACCAGCAGGATGTCCTAAAGCAACATCATCTTTGCCTGAAGCTTTTTTCATAAACGGCTGCACCAGTGCTGGAGAAATTGTCGTAAACAATCCTTGAGCAATTGAACCCCATAAAAGGACTTCCCACATGCTAAAACCAGCAACATTAAATATAACAGCAAGCATACTTGCCATATAGAAAGCTACGTGACCCGTTAAATAGATAAATTTAAAACGAGAAGTAATAGAAAG
>NZ_LXJL01000169.1:0-1057 GCF_001641215.1 Gardnerella sp. 30-4
TTATTTGCACATATTATTTAATCAAAACTTGCGTGTTTATAGTAGTGCTACTAAATACAGTTAGTTTTCAAATAATGCAGTAGACAAGTATCTATCTCCTGAATCTGGAAGTATTGCAACTATGGTTTTTCCCGCATTTTCTTCTCTTTTTGCTTCTTGGATTGCTGTCCAAACCGCAGCTCCGGAAGAAATGCCTACGAGAACGCCTTCTTTTTTGCTTATAAGCTTGCTGCTTTCAATTGCGTTTTCATTTGTTACATGAACAATACGATCGTAAATGTTTTGGTTGAGCACATCTGGCACGAATCCTGCACCGATTCCTTGAATCTTGTGCGCTCCTGGCTTGCCGCCTGCGAGCACAGGGGAGTCGGCTGGTTCTACTGCAATTACTTCAAGCTGCGGATTTTGCTCTTTTAAATATGTTCCTGTACCAGTAATTGTGCCGCCTGTTCCAACGCCAGCGATAAGCATATCCACGTTTTCGTCAGTGTCTTGCCAAATTTCTGGGCCGGTTGTGTTGTAGTGCGCGTGCACATTTGCTTGATTGGTAAACTGTCCTGGAGTCCACGCGTTTGGCGTGTTTTCAACGATTTCTTTCGCTTTTGCAATAGCGCCTTTCATTCCTTCTGCAGCAGGTGTGAGCACGAGTTCTGCCCCGTATGCTTTCATAAGTTTTCGGCGTTCAATAGACATGCTTTCTGGCATCACAATAATGCTTTTGTATCCTTTTGTTTGTGCAATCATTGCAAGACCAATGCCAGTGTTTCCAGAAGTTGGCTCAACAATTACTGAGCCTGGCTTAATTGTGCCTGTGGTTTCTGCTTCTTCAATCATCTGCTTTGCGATGCGGTCTTTTACGGAACCTGCTGGGTTGAAGTATTCGAGTTTTACGAGGATTTTTGCTGCTAGATTGTACTCTTTTTCAATGTGAGTAAGCTCCAGAAGTGGAGTGTGACCTACGAGTTCTTGCACGGACTTGTAGATGTTAGACATAATATTTCCCCTTACTTGTTTGTCTTGTTTAATTTAATTTGTTTAATTTTGTTTATTTTTAATT
>NZ_LXJL01000017.1:0-21707 GCF_001641215.1 Gardnerella sp. 30-4
GTATAAATACTTATAAAATACGTACAAATACGTGCAGGTACGAAACGTATAAAAATAAAAACTGTAAATTATGCAACACGTGGCACGAGAAGGATACGCTCATGAATGACGATGCAATTCACCAATGGCTCATTGAATGCTTTGGGCCAATACAAGGAGAAGAAGCATGGAAACAACTTGATCAGCTTCCTTTTGAGCTACGCGAACAACTCTTAAATCAGAATCCAGATAAGCTTCCTAAACCAGACGAAGTTCGCGGAATGATGCAAGCTTTTAGTGCGGGCGGTCTTAATAATCCGTACGAAATGGAAGCAACACTTGAAGAAGGTCCAATTAATCGCAAGTTAGCGCAATCTATTGCTTTACAGCACGCTAATGGCGATCAAGGAAATGTAAATGCAGACGTAGCAGATGCCACACGAAGAGCTTTAAGCCAAGCGAACTTGTGGCTAGATATAACGTGCAATTTCAATCCTGCTCCTGGAACGCCAGAAGTATTGTCTAGAGCTGATTGGGTAGAAAAAACGCTTGAAGCTTGGGTTAAATTCGCTAATCCTGTTGCAAAATCAGTAAATGAAGCACTCACTTCTGTTATTGAAGAGCGATTCCAAGATGTGGATGATGCTGAAGTAAAAGGATTATTTGCAGGAGTTGTGCCAATTCCGCTGCCTGAAGGAATGAATAATCCAGCGCAACTAATGAAACTGCTTGGAAACACTTCGTTTGCTATGCAACTAGGTCAAGCAGCTGGAGCACTTTCACACGAAGTGCACGGCAGTTTTGATCAAGGTCTTGCGCTTTTACAAAATCCTGCAGGCGGATTAATTCCATATAATTGCATTGAGTATGCAAAAGTGTGGGAATTGGATATTACAGAAGTCATGAATTATTTGGCTTTGCGAGAAGCTGCACACGCAAGATTATTTGCATCCGTGCCATGGCTTATGCCACGATTTGAAGCGCTGATTATTAAGTACGCAAACGGAATAAACATTGACTTAGAAGCTATGGAAGAACAGCTTCGCGACGTGGAAACAATGAATCCGGAAGCAATTTCAGGAGCTGTTAATTTGCAAAATATTGGCAGCAATGATTCTGAAGAGCAGCGTCAAGCTTTGCATAGTTTGGAAACTTTACTTGCACTTGTTGAAGGTTGGGTTGATTGCGTTACATGGCAGTCTGGAATGGCTCATATTGTGCACATTGAGCAGTTGCGAGAGATGATGCGTCGCGAGCGAGCTGCGGGAGGACCTGCAGAAGTGACGTTTGAATCGTTACTTGGTTTGCATTTGCGCCCTCGCCGTATGCGTGAGGCATCGCAATTGTGGGAAAAGTTGACTCGCGAGCGCGGTATTGAAGAGCGAGATAGCTTGTGGAGTCATCCAGATTTGTTGCCAACTTTGCCGGAAGCTAGCGAAGTTACGAAAGACGCTAGTGACGCAGGTAACGAAGGTAAAGCTGGTAACGCAGGTGACGCAGGTAACGTAGTTACGAAGGAAATCGATGCTGAGGATGCAACGGAAACTGCTGCAAAAAATGCAACAGAAACTCAGTCTAATCAAACTAATGAAGCAACTGAAAAAACTAGCGAAAGTCACGAAAGTGCGGACAATTACGAAAGTAACAAAAATACTGCTAACGCTATCGAAAATGCGCCTAACGAAAAATCGTTTGAAAAATTAACAGAAGACGATTTAGGCACAAATGATTGGGATGCTGAACTTAGCAAGCTTTTGGAAGAGGATGCGCGCCAAAAGAAGCAAAACAGCGAATCCGGTAACGAAGCTGGCAACGAATCTGGTAACAAAAACAGTAACGAATCCGGCAATTCCGACGAAACTGATGCTGACGGCGAATAAAACTCCTGATTCAATAACAATCCAGCTGAATAATCGACCTCAACGCTCAAAACGGCATAAACTGTGCAACTATGTAAAATTTATGCCGCTTTCACGCCAAAAAACGGCATAAACTGTGCAATTGTGTAAAGAAAAAGTCGGTTGCAAGCCAAAAAACGGCATAAACTGTGCACGAGCGTAAAGTTTATGCCGCGAGATTAAGCCAGAAAGCGGCTAGGCACACGATTCATGCCAGTTCCACTGTCTTTTCTAGAAGCGTAAGAAAGATGCAAAGTCTTTTCTGCGCGAGTTATTGCAACGTACATAAGTCTGCGCTCTTCTTCCAAGGCACTGTCATCAGCCGTAGAGCCAAAAGGAATAAGCCCTTCAGAACAGCCAATTACGTAAACATGCGCAAACTCTAAACCTTTAACAGCATGAATAGTTGAAACAGTAACAGTTGAAATATTAGAAGATGCAAAAACGTCAGAAATACCTTGAGCACCATAGCTTTGTGCATCCTCTAAAACATTTCGCTGCCACCCCACGTCTTTTCTCACGCGATACGGAAGTTTTGCTACTTTTAACGCTTTACAAACTACTTGCTGTTGAGCATTGGTTCTCGTTAGTATTGCGCACTCCCCAAGATGCGCAGCACCGCTTTTTACAAGTTTTGCAATTTGCTCAACCACGCCCAAAGCTTCTTCAACATCGGTGGCAAAAACTTGCTGACTAACGCGAACACCACCTTTCGTTACAGCTTTAACTTTTACGTAATCCTTTTTATGTGCAGAAGCAGCAAGCACTCTATTAGCAAGACCTACGATGCGTTCTGTGGAGCGGTAGTCAGTATTCAAACTAATATCTGCACCAAGAGGCGCAAATTCTTGCGGAAATGAAAGCAAATAGTAACTATTCGCACCTGCAAACGAGTAGATTGTTTGCGCAGGATCGCCCACTACGCAAATATCGCGGTTCTGCCCCATCCATAATCGCAACAATTCATGCTGTAAAGGAGACACATCCTGATATTCATCAACTGTGATCCATCCGATTGATTGCTTAATACGGTTTGCAGCTTCCGGAAAATTTCGTAAAATATGGCAGCAAAGTAGAAGAATATCGTTAAAATCGATGCAAGTATGCGCATTTTTTTCGGTTTCGTAAGCTTCATATATATCGACAAATTGCTGCGGCTCTATGCCTGCAGGAGGCAAACGATGCGTAGAAGCGCACACACGCAAGTAATCGTCAGGCGCAATAAGCGAAACTTTCGCCCAATTAATTTCTGCCAAAATATCGCGAGTTTGCAACAAAGTCATATCTGCAAAATCTGGATAACGTTTAAGCGCAGAAGCTATGATTTGCTGAGAATCATTCATAATTGACGGGAATTGTGCTGAACAGACGTCGTTCCACACGCTGCGAATTTGTTGCAAAGCCGCAGAATGAAATGTTGAGACGCATCCAACATTACTTACACCAAGAGCCTCAATACGCGATCTCATTTCCGCAGCTGCTTTTACAGAAAAAGTAACTGCCAAAACTCTTTCAGGATCCCACTTACCAGTAGCGCAAGCATACGCAATTCTGCGCGTAATAGTGCGCGTTTTACCAGCTCCTGCACAAGCTATAATGCGCACAGGCCCTTCTAGCGCGGTAGCAGCTTCGCGTTGCGAATCATCCAACCCGTCTAAAAGCGCTCCTGGAGAAGTCACTTGCGAAGTTTTAGACGTCACTTGCGAAGTCACTTGCGAAGTTTCTGGTGAAGAATTCATAATTCTATTGTTGCAGCAATAGCAACGCTTACGCAACAAGAATAAAAATATGTGTATAACTTACAAAAAATTGGCAAAATTTCGGTGCTTTGTATTACTGTGGGAGTGTGACACAACTCAGTAGATTCAAGTTGGCAGCACTGGCATCTGCAGCCATGCCCGAAGTACAGTTTGCAGGAACGCGCCAAAGTGAGCAAGTTAATGCCACTGATACCGCGGCTGGAATTTCTCACGCCGTTGTGCAAGATATTTCCGGTAAGCTTTACGACGTTTTTATCAGTGCGGATAGTAAAGGTCGCAAGCGTTTGCATGACCGGGCTCGTGCAGCATGGACTCTTGAGCACAGTAAAGATTTGGCAGCTTTGGGATTCGCTTACGACACTATGCTCACGTTTATGCCAGGAAAACGCGAAGATGCCAATAATAACACTGGAAATGTTGCAAATAATGTAACCGCTGGAAATTCTACAGTTGTTGGCACCCAGCAATATGCGCAAAAGCAATCTACTCAACAGCAATCTACACGAATGTCAAGCATTATTGCCAACGACAACGATGAAGACACTGTGCTTATTTGTGAACATCTTGAAGGTAGCGCTCGCGACTTGCGTCTTCTTACTACCGACGATTGCGCAAATGTTGGAACTGCAATCGGCGCTATTCATCGCTTGCGCCCTACTTTCGTGACGCGCGGAAAATACCCTGCTTTTACTACTGGTCAAATTCGAGCACAGTTAACCGGTTGGATTAAAAGACTTCGTCAAGCCGGCCATATTCCAACCGAAATTACTGACAGTTGGTCGAGAGTGTTGGAAACTGAAGGATTGTGGTCATTTGAAACTTGCCCAGTACACGGCGGTTTTATGGATGGTGACATTTTATTTACCGGCTCAACGATTACTGCTGTAACAAATTGGCAAAGAATGCAAATTAACGATCCTGCGCGCGATTTGGCTTGGATTTTTGCAAAACTTAACGAGCAGCGCCGAAACGCAGTGCTTTCTGCATACGGTAGAATTATGGGTTCTCGTTTAGATAGTTTGATTATGCTCCGCGCAAACTTGTGGCTACAAATGGAACAAGTTGGCGATTTTGTTCAAGCTTTGCAACGTGCAGATAACACCAGTATTATGCGTTTTAAGGCTCAAGTTGAGCGTTTAGCGCACGAGCTTAGTCGTATTAGCAATGCACAAACTGCTAAAACTGGTCGTGCTACAGGAAATCCTGCCTCGACTATTACAGTTGGAACGCTTCTTGAAAATGACAATACGCAAAGTCGCCAAATTTCTAAGAATAATTCTACTGAAAACCAACTAAACACTGGAAATAGCGACGAAACTAATGAGCGAGACATTACTTCAGAAGGAAATACTGAATTAAATAACGCTCAAGACGAGACTTACGATAGCAACAAAACTATAAGCGACGATACTCATGAGCGCAAAGTTCAATATGCTGGCACACACGCAGCTAACGCTGAGGAGGCTGAAAAAGCAGCACAACTCGCTGATGACACAGCAACTCAAGTAATTACTCATGTAAAAACTCAAACAGTACACGAAACCGCAGAAACTATTGTGCAAACTGCAATGAGTAAATCTGCTGATAGCTATGCTAGTGATGAGCCTGAAAGCGTCAATAACGCTGGTAGCGCTGAGGAAGCTAAGGACACCAAGAACAACAATGATTCTGAGGTTAAGGATAAAGTTATAGCTGAGCGTGACAGTAAGGTCGATAGTGCAAACGAGACTTCTTCTGACTCAAATACTTCTTCTGACTCAAAACTTTCTGAAGATGAAGAAAAAAATATGCAAGACTATGACGATAAACCAGAAACCGTAATCATTCCTCTTCTGGAACGTGAAGAACGAGCGATGCGCGACGCACAAGCAGACTTAGACTAAGATAAATAAAATACTAAATACTAATTAAAACGATAAATAGCGTAAAAAGCAAAAGGAGCATGTATGCGAGTTGTTTTAGGAGTAAAAAACGTTTCTGATTCCATCGATTTTGAAACCAACCAAAGCGCAGAAGAAGTGCGCAAAGTGATTAACGATTCCAAGGATATGCTTGAGTTTACGGACGTAAATGGGCGCACTATTATGGTCTCAGCTTCGTCGCTGTCTTACGCGCTCATCGGCGATACGCCAAAGCATTCAGTAGGCTTCGGAGCGCTCAATTAAAATAGCGAACTCTATCCAAACCTTCTGAAGCTTTGCAGCATTGCTCTGCAAACGTCGATTATTTATTGCTTAGTGAACTTTAGTATTAATGCTCTGCTGACGTTGAGTATTTATTGCATAGTGAACACTAGCGTTATTGCTGCTGCACACATCAAGCCAGGCACTCCTACCGTACCACAGAACACTAGCGGTTTTACTAGTAGTGAGGGGTGGGTGTTGCTTGGTCGAGCAATATAAAAGCGGAACGATAGTAATAATCTTATTGACGAATACTATTTTTGCAGAAAAAGTAAGTAAAAAAAAACTAAACTTAACTACGCAACCGCTAAGTCCAAATAAGGTATAAGAGCGGAGCGCTGCGAGACAAGTAACACCCACCCTCACAGCCACGCAAGGAACCCGCCAGCAAAACACCAGCCAAAACTCGCGCAGCAGCAAAAAGAAATCCCCCAAAACTCGCGCCACACTAAGTAAATAGTAAATAAGGAATTTAAAGCTTATAGCCGCGCAAGAGTATTTCCGATACTACTTCGCGGCTTGTTGTTTCTTCGCCCAAACGATTTGGCTTACCATAGCCATGCCAATCCGAGCCGCCCGTCACAAGCAAATCGCACTTACTCGCTAAAGAAAGCAGTCTTTCACGCTGCGCTTTAGAATTTCCGCGATGATACACTTCTAAACCGTCAAGACCAGCTTTAGCAAACGATATAATCTGATCGTCCGAAAGAAGCACGCGGTTACGCGTAGGATCAGCAGGATGCGCAATAACAACAACTCCCCCAGCATCTTTAACAGCTTCAATAACTTCACGAACATTTGGAGAAGGAGTTGGTATATAGTACGGGCTGCACGGAGAAATAGGCCCAGCAAAAGCTTCAGAACGCGTTTTATAAACGCCAGCTTTTACTAAAGCATCAGCGATATGCGGCCGCCCGATTGTAGTTAAGTCACCGAGCTTAGCTTGAGCTAAAACGTCATCCCAAGTAATTGGAAAATCGCGCGACATACGTTCAACCATACGCTTTGTGCGATCAAAACGACGCTTCCTAGTAAGCTCAAACATGCTCACAATCATGCTATTTTGCGGATTGTACTGGTATGCGAGCATGTGCACAAACACGCCTGAGTCTTGCGCGGTAATCTCCGAACCAAATAATACTGGCATATTCGAAGCCTTAGCAGCCTCTTGAAAATCATGCCATCCTGCAGTTGTGTCGTGATCAGTAACAGCAACACCTTGCAAACCAACGATTTTAGCTTGCGTAATTAAATCTTCTGGAGTTGCAGTACCGTCTGAATAAACAGTATGACAGTGCAAATCCCAGCGTTCGCGCGCAAAATTCATCATGCTGGAGTTGCTATCGCTAGCATGATTTGATGCGTCGTGTTGGTTGTTGCTTATTGCGGTCATATAATCATCGTAAACTGTGCCATGTAACGAGAAATGAATATGCACACATAATTATTTGCTATTATTTATTATTATTCACATCATTCGCAATTAGTAACTTTTAGGAGCAGCAATGGAGCAAACTAACGCCGCTAAAGAAGACTATGAAACAACACTTAGCGGATGGAGGCACTCTGCAGTATGGACGTATGGCATTATGCTATTTTTCTCTGCGGTAGCACTCGTAACTTCGCTTATACTTTCTGCTGAAACCCTTGCTTTAGCACGCGAACCTAATAAGCTGCTCAGTTGCGACTTCAACAGCGTAGTATCCTGCTCTAGAGTTGCGCAAACTTGGCAGGCAGAAATTGTGAAATTTGGCGAATTAAGCTTCCCAAACGCATTCTTTGGAATTGCTGCAGAAAGCGTATTCGTAACGCTCGCAGTTATTGGAATGATTCGCGTACGTGTGCCGCGATGGTTTGCAATTTGCACTTGGCTTGGTGGATTATGCGCACTTGCCTACGCTTACTGGCTGTTTTCGCAATCTATGTTCGTAATTCACGCGTTGTGCCCGTGGTGCATTGTGCTTATGTTCTCCACAACAATGCAATTTATATCGTTGACTCACGCAAGCGTAAGTTCGCAAAAGTTGCTTGTTAAGCGTTTTAGCTTGATTGAAAGCTACTACCGTTTGCGATACGACTTGCTCATAGACGTGCTTTGGGTTGCGGCATTGCTTACTTTGATTTTGTGCCAATATTCTAAAGTATTTTTTGGCTGAATAAGAGCGATTTTTAGCGCAAAGTCTTAACGCAAGATTTTAACGCAAGTCTTTCAGCACAAGCTCTTCGCAAGTTGCTGCATGCGCAAGCTTGTATCCGAATTAGTAAGAGTTATGCTGCCTTCTTGAGAATCGCTTGCAAGCTCATTATTAAGTTCCAATATTTTGCGCAAATGATTAATAGTTCCTTCGTTGCCGTCAACAATATTCGTGCGCGCAGGCAAAAACTCGCGGAAATAATCCCTATAAAACACAAAATGAGTACAACCCAGCACAACCGAATCAATACTGTCTAAATCATACTCGTCGAAATACTTGCGAAGAGCAGCAAAAACTACATCACGATCATTAAGCTCCCCACGCTCAACAATACGCACTAAATCAGGACAAGGCTGCGAAAAAATCGTGTTATTTTGCGAAAAACGTTGCAGCAAATCCGCAAACTTGCGCTCGCGAAGAGTAAGCGGAGTTGCAGCTACGATTACGCGCTGAGACTCACCTTTGCCTAAATCGCAAGCTAATTTAAGCGCCGGCTCCATACCTATGATAGGTATATTGTAATGCGCGCGCAAATCGTTCACAGCTGCGGAAGTGGCGGTATTACAAGCAATTACAACAGCTTTTACATTTAGACGAACAAAATGCTCGACGATTGCAAAGCTCAGCTTTTTGACTTCTTCAGGAGTTTTAATGCCGTATGGCGCGTTTGCAGAATCGCCGAAATAAATAATTCGCTCATGCGGAAGAACAGCATGCAACTGACGAGCTACGGAAATTCCCCCAAGCCCCGAATCAAAAACGCCAATTGCTGCCGACGATGCCATAAACTACCTCCTAAAAACGCTTACTATCGTAATGGCGAGCCTCAACATATATAGCGCAGCAATAACAGAAACGTGCCGACGTATTGAAATACACCGGCACGTTTTGTTTAGTTAGCTAAGATTTGCACTTAAGCTACGCACGCTTAAGAGTTACGCTAAGATCAGTTGCGCTAGAATCAGCCTCAACAACCTCGAAGCTCGTAGCCAAAGTCTCCTCCGCAATCAAATCACGGAACTGCTCAACTTTAGCAACGTCCGAAGCTGGCACGCTCAAAGTCAAAGCGATTCGGTCACTAATATCCAAACCGTTCTCCTTGCGCGCATCTTGAACAGCGCGAATAGCATCGCGAGCATAACCTTCAGCAAGCAAATCGCTAGTCAAAGCAGTGTCAAGCATAACGAAACCGCCAGTTGGCATTGCAGCAGAAGCCGTATTTTGAGCCGCTTGAGCATCCGAAGACTCAACGCGATTTACAAGCTCATACTCGCCCTCAACAAGCGCAACTTCGCCGTTTGGAGTCTGAACAACAGGAGCACCAGACTCGTCAACTCGCCAATCGCCACTCTTAGAAGACTTAATAGCAAACTGCACTTGCTTACCCAAACGAGGGCCAGCTGCGCGCGCGTTCACCTTAAGCTCGTGAACAATCTTCAAACCGTGTTCGCTTGCATCTTGCAACGTGCAGAATGTAACATTCTTCACGTTAAGCTCACGCTCAAGAACCTGCTCGTAAGGCTCAACAGCGGCAGTATTTTCTGCAACAACAGTCAAGTTTGCTAACGGCTGGCGCACACGCAACTGTTCCGCCTTACGCAACGAAAGCGCAGAAGACACAACCTCGCGAACCTTATCCATAGCAGCAACCAAAGCATCGTCGTGCGCAAGAACAGCGCCAAGCTCAGTGACTTCGCCAGCCTTAGGATTTGGCTCACCATCCGAAAGAGTCTCAGGCTCAACCAAATAAGGCCAATCAGCCAAATGCACGGATTCGCCGCCTGTAAGACCGCGCCACACAGCCTCAGCTTCCATAGGAGCAAGAGGAGCAATCGTGCGCATGAACACTTCCAACACAGTGTAAAGCGTGTTGAAAGCAGTCTCGTCTTCATTCCAGAAGCGGTCACGGCTGCCACGAATATACCAATTCGTAAGCACGTCAATAAAATCGCTTACTGCCGCGCAAGCATCGCTAATCGCAAACTCGTTCAAGCACTTTTCTACGCGCTCAACAAGCAAACGCGTGCGAGCAAGCAAGTAGCGATCCATGTTGCAAAGTCCTGCAACCTCATCCGCGCGAAGGCGACGAGCATCGTAACCCTTACCACCGTTTGCAGCGTTCGCATACAGCGTGAAGAAGTAATACGAGCTCCAAACTGGAAGCATAACCTGACGAACAGTATCCCTAATGCCGTCTGCAGTCACAATCAAATTGCCACCGCGCAAAATTGGTGAAGACATGAGGAACCAGCGCATTGCGTCAGAACCGTATTCGTTGAAAACGCCGTTAACATCCGGGTAATTACGCAAATGCTTACTCATCTTCTGGCCGTCGGAACCAAGCACAATGCCGTGGCAAATCACGTTCTTATAAGCCGGGCGGTCGAATAGAGCCGTAGCCATAATGTGAAGTGTGTAGAACCAACCGCGAGTCTGACCAATGTATTCAACGATGTAATCGCATGGGAAGTGCTCTTCGAAGAATTCCTTATTTTCAAACGGATAATGGAATTGCGCGAAAGGCATGGAACCGGACTCAAACCAGCAGTCGAGAACGTCCGTAATACGGTGCATTTGCGACTTTCCGGTAGGATCATCTGGATTTGGACGAGTAAGGCGATCGATATACGGGCGGTGCATATTCACATTGCCGTCGTCGTCGCGCGGATAGTCGCCAAAATCAGCCTTAAGTTCTTCCAAAGAGCCGTACACGTCTACGCGAGGATACTTTGGATCGTCACTCACCCACACTGGAATTGGCGAGCCCCAGAAGCGGTTACGGCTAATCGACCAGTCGCGCGCGTTAGAAAGCCACTTACCAAACTGGCCGTCCTTAACGTTTCCAGGAATCCAATTAATCTCCTGATTAAGCTCAAGCAAGCGCTTCTTAATCTTCGTAACAGACACAAACCAGCTAGAAACAGGCTTATAAATAAGCGGAGTTGCGCAACGCCAGCAATGAGGATAGCTGTGCACGTAGCTTTTTTCTTGGAATAGCAACGCGCGCTGATCTTCCGGCATTTGAGCAAGCGGACCGTCTCCTGCACGCAAGTTACGCAAAATTGGCAAGTTCGCGTCGAAAACGTACAAGCCTTCGTAATCTGGGCAGTCGCTTGTAAACTTGCAGCCTGCATCGAGCACGTCAACGCTGCGAATTTCGTGCGCGTTAAGCGTGTTCATATCGTCCTCGCCGTAAGGAGCCTGGTGAACAAGGCCAGTACCTTCAGCGGTGTCAACATAATCTGCAGTGAAAATCGTAAAAGCGTTAGGACCAGGAGTGCCACCCTCTGCGAGTGCAGATTCGCTTGCAAAGTATGGGAATACTGGGTAGTAGCGCCAACCAGCCATCTGCGCGCCCTTAAGTTCGCGCACAACTTCGTAATTTTCGCCAAGTTCCTTAGTGTAGGAGCCAAGCAAAGGCTTACCGATGTAGAACTTTTTGCCTGCGAATTTGCCTTCAGTTGGGCGAACTTCCACGTAGTCGATGTCTGCGCCAACTACGATTGCGAAGTTGGTTGGCACAGTCCAAGGAGTAGTAGTCCAGAAGACTGCGTAAGCGTCGGCTTCGTCGCGAAGCTTAACAGCGACGGAAACGGTGGTGTCCTGACGATTCTGGTAAACGTCCGCATCCATGCGAAGCTCGTGCGCTGAAAGTGGAGTTTGGTCCTTCGGGCAGTACGGAAGCACGCGGTAACCCTTGTAAGCCAAACCCTTATCATAAAGCTGCTTAAATGCCCACATTACGGATTCCATGTATGGAATGTTCAATGTTTTGTAGCCGCGCTCGAAATCAACCCAGCGAGCCTGACGATGTACGTAGTTTTGCCACTCGTTCGTGTACTTTAAAACGCTGGCACGGCAAGCATCGTTAAACTTCGCGATTCCCATTTTTTCGATTTGCTCAACTGACTCGATGCCGAGTTCCTTCTGCGCTTCCAACTCTGCAGGAAGACCGTGAGTATCCCAACCAAAAACGCGGTTTACTTTGCGGCCGCGCATAGTCTGATAGCGCGGAACGACGTCTTTTGCGTAGCCTGTGAGCAAGTGGCCGTAGTGAGGAAGACCGTTTGCGAATGGAGGGCCGTCGAAGAACACGAACTCGTTTTGGCTACCCTTGCCGGACGGGCGATATTCGATTGACTTGCGGAAAGTGTTGTTTGCATCCCAGTATTGGAGAACTGACTCTTCAAGCTTTGGGAAGGAAGGATTTGGTGCAACTTGCGCGCCGGCGTTTTCTTGCGTTGATGCAGAAACACTTACCTTTGGATATACGTGATTTACGGACGTATTTGCGGAAGTATTTGCGGACGTATTTTCGGACGTATTTTCGGACGCGTTTGCTGCTGGATTAGTGGATTCGCTCACTGTGCTCTCCTCGCTCAACAGGGTGAATATTTCCCTGCGAGGACGACAGTTGCTGCCGCGGTACCACCTCGCTTGCTATAAGATGATTACGTAACGCAAGTTACGTAGGTTACGTAAGTTACGTAATGCGAATATGCGACGCAAGTACGTAACGCAAGTACATAACGCAATCGAACTATTCTTATAGCCTCTCGTGTTTGGCTGTACGGGCCAACCCCGTCGGTTCTAATAAGCGAGAATCTTACGAACACTCGCCGTTCTTCCGAAAACTCCCCGCCGATAACGGATCATCGCTTAAGTTAGAAATAATCTAACACTATCCCCTAACATTAGCAACTTTGCTAATATAAATTGACAGGACAATTACACGAGGAACAATAAGATGGACAAGGTTAGTTTTTCAACGTTCGACGCAAGTAAATACTTAGACACACAGGAAGCAATTGATGAATATCTTGCTATTGCACTAGAAGATGGAGATACTAAAACAGTCCAACTTGTTCTAAGAGATATAGCAAAAGCAAACAAGTAATAAAAGTGCCCCGGATCAGAATCGAACTGACGACACCCACTTTAGGAGAGTGGTGCTCTATCCACTGAGCTACCGAGGCAACAAATGGCAATTATACACTATGGCATGATTCGCGCACAATTATGCGAGCAACAATTTAGGCTAGGCGACTGATCGGAACGGCAGAAACTTTACAGGCGCGTAAAGAAAAAGTCGTTTGCGCGCGAAAAAACGGCAGAAACTGTGCAGCGACGTAAAGTTTCGGTCGGATTAAAGCGATAAAACGGCAAAAACTGTGCAACCATGTAAAGTTTCGGTCGGATTAAGGCAATAAAACGGCAGAAACTGTGCAGCGACGTAAAGTTTATGCCGCCTACGCGCTCAAGATTCAAGATTAGACTGCGTGCCAGCAGTTGCAGCCGTCGCCGACTGTTCAGCTTGTGCCGCGTCCAACTTAGCGCGAACAGTGGCAAGCAAACCTTGCGCGCGCTTTGCCAACGCCTCGCCAATCTCCCACTGACGCATGGACTGGTCAAGCGTCAAACCGCCAGCTTCCAACGCTTGAACCGCCTGAACCAGCTTTTCGCGAGCTTCTTCGTACGGCATCGCCTCAATCGCAGCGCGCTCTTCTTTCGTAAGAGTGCTTGCAAATTCTGCACTTTCGTTACTTTCTGCCGCTACTTCTTCCGCTTTTTTCGTTACTTTCTCGCTCATATCTAACCTTTCGTTGTATCTAAATAAATATCTAAAATATCTAAAAAATTACTTACTTGACTTTACGGCAGCAGACTTTGTTTCAGACTTCTGCACGCCAGCTGACTTTCCGGCAGCTACTTTTGTTCCAGCTACCTTAGTACCAGTCACCTTGCCAAGTACCACGCCACTTTTAAGCGTAACTGTCATATCGTCGCCAACTTTCGCTAAATCCGCGTCGTCAAGCACTCGCCCACCGCTGAGCTGCACAACAGCGTACCCGCGATTCAAAGTCGATTGCGGACTTAACGCAGTCAAGCTTGCGTGAGCTTTCTCAACAGTCAAGCTCGCGTCGTCAAGAAGTCGCACCAAACCGTGACGCATTCGCTCAACAGCCTGCTCAACCAAGCGCTCGTGCGGCTCAAGCATAGTGCTCGGGCGCGTAAGGCTGGGGCGATTCGCATAACCCTCAACGAGGCGGATCTCATTGTCGACGCGCGCAGAAATTCGCATGCGCATAGTTTGCAACGCGTTATCAATAAGCTGCCACTGCTCGCGAACGTCCGGAACAACGCGCTTTGCAGCATCCGTAGGAGTTGAAGCGCGCATATCCGCAGCCAAATCAATCAGCGTCCAATCGTCCTCGTGACCGATTGCAGACACAATCGGCGTCACGCACGCAGCAGCAGCGCGAACCACGCCCTCGTCCGAAAAACCAATCAAATCCTCAAAGCTACCGCCGCCGCGAGCAACGATAATAACGTCAATATCTGGATCGGCATCGAGCTGCTTAATTGCGGCAATAATATCCGCCGGGCATTGCATGCCCTGCACATGCGCGTGAACAACTTTGAAGCGCGTAACAGGCCAGCGCAAATTCACGTTCGTAATAACATCGCCCTCCGCGCGAGCCTGAGGCGCACACACGAGACCGATGCACTTAGGAAATTCCGGCAGCGGCACCTTATTTTCAGCGTCAAACAGGCCTTCGCCTTTAAGCTTTTTTCGCAACTCGTCAATTTGCGCTTTTAAGTCGCCTGCACCGACGCGGCGGATTTCGTCTGCAACAAAGCTTAAACGCGTGGCTTTCACCCAAATATCCGCCTTGCCGTGAACGACTACGCGGTCACCCTGGCGAAGATCGCGCGCTTGCTGCACGAAATTGCTGAAGCCCATTACGGAAATCGACACTTCTTCGTTGCTGTCGCGAAGAGTGATGTAGCCGGAAGATGCGCGGCGCATGTTAATTTCGACGATTTGACCCTCAATCCACGCTGCTGGCCACCGTTCTACTGCACTGTGGAACTTTTGGCTTAAGATTGCAACAGGCCACGGGTTTTCGGCAGTCGTGTCGGCGGCTTTTAGAGGAAGCTGGCGCGGCTGAGCTTGCTGCGGAGTAAGCGGTTGCGGCTGCGACTGAACTTGTTGCGACTGCGACTGTGCTAAATTTAGCAGCGGTTGTTGCGACGGCTGCGGCTGTTCAAGATGGGCATCATCCTGGAATAATTGCGGCATCATATTTGACGAGGTCATGTTTCCAGCTTGACTGCAAAGAAGGACAAACGCGCGCTGCTGCATATGCGTGACGGAGGGATTAGATACGAAAAAACCCAAGCGGTGAAGCTTGGGTTTTGCTTGTGCCCCCTCAGGGATTCGAACCCTGGACACGCTGATTAAGAGTCAGCTGCTCTAACCAACTGAGCTAAAGGGGCGTTGGTTATCTTGGCTCGTTTCGCGAACCGAGTAACTACTATACTCAGAATGAGAGCGTACGCAAGCCGGCGTGTCGCATCGCCTTGCTTTTTCACTCAAAGCGTAGCGTGAAAAAGCAAATCGATGCGGTAGCGACGACTCAATGCTGAAAGCACAGTGTGCTTTCAACGTCGGAGCGCACACGATTGTGCTTTCTTTATTATCTTAAGAAAGCACAATCTGACGACCAACAATCCAATAAGACACCAGTACAATTGACTCGCTTTTTCACTCAAAGAGCAGCGCTCCAAACGTGCGCAGTCACAACGCTCACAGCACACACTCTCGCGCTACTTGCGCCGTAAATTACGCAGCATTTTGCGCGAAACCGCCAACAAATGCCTGCCTTGCACACTACTCACACCATTCTTCTTTCGCAACGACGCAACCAGCATCATCGCCATCAACACCGCAGACATCACCATCGATATCACAAACAGCGTCATCCACAACGGCCACTGCATATGGTCACCCGGCACGTTAGCAGGATCCGGCAGCACGCGATACCCCGTCACGAGCAGCCTGTGCGTGTTAATTCCATACGGCGTGCACGTAATCAGCGTCGCCAAATCGCGACCCTTCTCGCGCCGCAGCAAACGAATATCGTTCGGCTCCACCACATTTATGCGAAACACTCTGTACCGAAGAGTCTTTCCTTGCACATCAAAATAGAAGTAGTCGCCTTTTTTCAGCGTGTTTAAATCGTCAAACATCGTGGCATCCGGCATACCCGTATGCGCCGTCACAACCGTGTGCCTGCTTTTGCCACCCACCGGCAAATCCGTGCCGTACAAATGCCCCGCGCCCATTGCGAGAGTATCTTGAGTAGTCCCGTGGTAAATCGGCAGCCTCACGCCAATTTTTGGTATTTTCACGATGCCCATAATCCCCATCGGCTCGCTAAGCACTTTTTCGTACTCTTTATACTCGGGAGTGTCCATGTAATCGTTATTGCCGTTATACGGGTCCGCGCTAATAATTGCTTTGTGGCGAGCGTTGTATTCACGCGCTTTTCGCAAAATTTCCGCGCGATTTTCTTTAGGCTTTTCCTTATTTAATTTGTCGTACTCGATTGAGAGTTCCTTGGCAGCATGATTGTTGACCAAAGTAGAAACCACAGGATAGCTGAAACACAAAATGCCAATAGCAACAAGCGCAATCGGCTCAGCCAGCTTGCGAAGTGGGGACATTGGTTTTAGGGAAGACTGCTCTTGCGATGATGTAGATTGCGCAGATTCAGTATTTTCGGAAGATGCAGTGATTTCAGAGCTTGCGGAATCTTGCGCACTTTTGGAGGACTTATTAGCGCGCATATGAGTCAGCCGTTTAAATAGCGCGCGAGCAGACTCTGCAAAATCAGCTAGCTTCATGATTCCTCCACTAATAAAAGGAGCCGGGAAAGCGTTAGTTAACGCGCGCCCGACTCCCCATTTTCGTTAATGCTTAAAGAAAGGGATTAACTAAGCGCGGAGCTTAGCCTGCTCCTCTTCCTTCTTGCGACGACGCATGTACACAAAGAATCCGGAACCAACGAAGCACATGCCGATAACTGCGAAGATGATTACGCCAGCAGCACCGGTCTTTGGAAGGTTGAACCAGAAACCTTTATCCTTAGTAGGAAGATTCTGGAATGTATATGTTACATCACCGTCAGTTGCCTTAGTTGTAACAACATCAGGATTGCGAATATATCCAGCTGGAGCAGCAGTTTCTACGATGTAGAAATCTTCATCACGCTTTACAGAATATTCTTCGGTCAAACCAGTACCTTTTGCTGATGCTTTTTCTCCAAAAGCTGAGCGAGGACTTTTCTCACCACACTTATTGGCTACATCACCATTGGCTTTATTAAGCTCTGTAACGCAAGCTTGTGCATCGGTTTTATTAGCAAATATCACAAACTTTCCACCCTCAAGAGCACTTTGATCCGTAGAAGAAACCTTCTTAATCTTGAACTTTGAGAACTTCACTTCTTTGTACTTTTTACCAGTAACAACGTCTGGAGTCTTACCCTCGTGCGAAGGAATTAAGCCACCCTTGTTAATAACGGTGTTGTTGCCAAGAACATCCGAACCAGCAAGAGTGAACTCTAAAGTAACAAATACCTTTACGACTTTTCCAGCATTGTCGTTTGCAGCTTTAGCAAGCGCAGCTTTACCGGCATCAGTGAAGGAGATAGTAATCTTCTTGCGTGTAGTATTATCGGTTGTATCCGTAAAATCTTCTGGACCGCTAACGGTGTAGTCAGTAGTAGGAAGCGGATCAACACCCTCTGCAGGCTTATCGCCGGTTCCAAGTTGCACTTTCTTAACTACACTTGCATCATAAGTTGTAAAGTAGTTAGCAGGAGCGAGATCGACTACAGAATAGCCGTTAAAATCAGTGTCAGCAAGATCAGCAGTGGTTTTTCCAGCCTCAGGCTTCTCCTTCATCTTGTCAAGATCAGCGCTAATAGTGTAGGAAATCTTATCGCCAGCGCCAACAGTCTTAGAAGTATCCGCAGTCTTCTTAACGCTATTGCTCAAATCCTTATTCTTTGGATCCGCGTATGGAGCATAGTTGTAGACTACGTTGCCATCCTTATCCTTTTCGATCCTTGGGATTGTCATATAGAATGGCTTGGATTCGGCAGCAGAGAAGCCCTTTGGAGGATTTGATTCTGTAACTTGATACAGACCGATTCCAAGATCGAACTTCGCAACACCCTTAGCATCAGTATCTTTTGTACCGTTAGTAACATCTTCAGTTGCTACAGTAGCAGTGCCTTTATTAAGACCATCAATCTTATTGGCGACCTTAACCCAATCTGCGTACTTGGTTAAATCGATATCCTTACCGTCGATTTGCGTCACCTTTTTTACAGTGAATTCAGCACCAGGAACAGGAGTTGACTTCTTCTGCTTACCGCTCTTATCAAGCTCGTCCTGCCACTTGAAAATAGTGAGGGAATAAGTCTTTGCCTTATCGGTATCATTAAGCGCCCATGGCGCATCTCCCTTTTGCACAGCTTGGGATGGTTTATCACCGGTATTATCATCTGCAGTATTTATAGCAGGCTTGCTAGCCCACGCAACGCTGGACACTGTCACAGCCCCCGCCGCGCACAGCGTCCCAGCCATTGCGAGCGAGGCGAATGCGGCGACGCATCGTTTTGTGAAATTATTCATTTCTTCTCCTTTATTTCAGTGCCCTTGCGAGCAGATACTTCAGTGCCCTTTTGAACAGCTATTTCACTGACCTTTTGAGCAGAATTTCTGTATACAAAATTTTTCATAAATGCGCGCCCCCACTGTGTTTGGTCGAGAGCAAACGCAAGAACCATAAGACTTGTGAAAATCGTTGTAGCAACGCTAAGAATCATGTTCCAGCCGGCAAATCCAGTCTTTGGAAGTTTAAAAGGCTCAACAACATGAATTGGAATCACAGACTTCGTCCAATCCTTGCCTTCTACGAGGCTAGTGTCACCGTCAAGAAGAGTATCGCCGTTTTTTGCGTTACTTTCTCCGCCTGCTGCAGCAACATTTTTGTTATATTTTTCAAGCGCATTCGGCTTCAACGCATACACAACGCACTGGTAATCGCCCGTTTCTTTAGGCGCGCCGCCAATGATCGAATCCGTGCGTTCGACTGCATCGAACGGATCGTAAGTATCCCAATCATTAGTATCAACGTCTCGCCTAAATAGGGTACGTTTTGCATCGCACGAATCTGGGTTCTTCTCGCAACCTTTAAGTTCAGCAACAGTTTTAATATGATCCCATTCATAAATTTGCTTCTCCGTAGGAGCAGTCAAACCATCAACACTACTAGACCAAACGTTAGTATTGCTAGAGCCGGTACCGTCTACAGATCCACCAGTACTTTCAGAGCCATCTTTGCTATCTTTGCTCACCTTAGTACACAAAACTTTCAGCGAAATCTTATTACCCACGTCACGCAATGACCACGCATCAATATATGGATTCAAAAATCGCATTCCGCGCATCATCGTGATGCCCTGGTCTGGATCCACATCGCCATAATCGTCGTCTTGCGAGTCAGACTCACCGCCAGCAGAAGCTTTTTCGGTCGTCACACGTAACTTTAAATCATCATTATCAATCCGTGGAGAATTATTGAACGAGACTTTCAAATAGATAGGCTTACCTTCGTTACTAGAATCTTCATCCTCTGAAGAAGAGCCATCAGGATAATGCGCAACCACTGGCACATAGTAATACCCGGTTTTAATCCAGATACTCATTCTTACGGTAATTTTTCCGTACACTGCGCCGGAACCATCACTACTATCTTCTCCGACTTTACTTCCAGCTTTGGTAGGTTTGTTACTTTGATCACTGTCATCTTCATCAATAAATGAAGCCCAATCAGGAACTGGATGCTCAGAATCATTTTTATATTGTTTTATTTCAAACCAAGTTCCGTCAGGAAGATTACGAGTTCTAGCTAACTTCTTACTACAATTTTCGCCAACTCCGCACTGGTTAAGCGGAACAATAGAAGTCGCATATTGAACTGGAAGAGTATTAATTTCGTCACCATAATTAGGCTGATAATAGTAAGACATTTTGCGAACAGTAATGTCCAAAGTCTTAGCTTCCCAAGTAATGCTTTTACTTGACTTAAATAAAGCATCTTGCTTTAGCACAGAATCAATTTCATCAATGTTGTTAGACTTATCTGCAGCTATTTGATCAAACTTATCTACTACAGCCTTATCTTGCGCGCCATCATTTTTAACAGAGTTCCTTAAAGCATAAACTTTGCACGCAAAATCACCGGTTTTATCTACAGTTCCCTTAAACTGTCCTACTGTACGCTCGTTTACTCGCTTAGGTTCAAAATCCGTATGTGTTTTAACATACTTGTTGTACACGTAATCGTCATAAAGTAAATCATCCATCTTGCAGCCATTAGCAGGATCATCAAAGCACTTCTTTTGCTGATCGTAACTGGCGTGCTTCCAAACTGTTACGTTAGTATCTTGTTTTAATTCAAGACCGTTAATTCCACCAGACTTGTAGCTTCCATCAACAGGCTTGCCAGTCTTATCTTTCTTATAGCAAATCACACGCTGATTAATATTGCCTATGCCAAGATGCGCAGAAGCATCAAAAGTGGTTTTCTTAATCTCTTGACCAGCCATTAACACTAAATCTGAGTTATCAGATTGTCCATATTTCAAATCTTCTTTGTCTTTGCTGATTATTGAAAGTTGCAAATCACTATCGTGAGGATCAAATCGCGTGACAACTACGTTTGCATAAACAGGCGAAGGCTTACCACCTTTGCTATTTCCAGCATTTACGTCATCGGAAGTAGTGCCGTCAGGATAGTGCACAACTACATGCACTTTGTAATGACCTGCCTCAGTCCACCTATTTGGACGGAAAGTTATAACGCCATAACTTTTTGAATTATCGGATGGAATAGCTTTCGTTTCCTTGCACTGTTTATTATTGGCTGACGCATCATTGGCTACAGCGCATTGCTCGCCTTCAAAATTAGCCCACTTAGAAGCGTCTTCTTTATCATTTGCATCTGGCTTAATTTCAAACCACGTGCCAGCAGGAAGAAGCCCACGCTTAATGTTCTTCTTGCCATGAACTGGCTTACTCCTAGGAGCACCTGACTTATTGTTTGCACTTGTAGAAAGATTTCCAGCAATAATATTCGGGATATTTTGATACTCCGGATTATAGAATTGCGCGCTGGCTTGGTTATTGTTTGTGGTACTTCTGTCACCATTCGACCCAGTTTGCGCGGCTTCAGAAGCGTTTTTAGCTTTATTAGCTTTTTTATCTTTACTGTTTTGATTAGCCTTTTTATCTTTATCGGAAGCTTCGTTTTGAGTATTTGTATTAGTCGTTGAAGAAGTATGTTGCTCAGGCTTACTACCAGTCTGTTTCTTATCAGTCTTATTGTCAGTCTCAGTCTTCTTATCGCCTTGCTTCGCAGAACCAGAATTTTCTGCAGAACCGGATTTCTCCCCAGCACCGGCATTCTCCCCAGCGCCAGCCTTCGCTGCAGTCTTAGGCGTTGTTTCTTCGGTTGAAGCACTCGACGAAGCAACAGGCACAATCGCAAGAGTTGCGAGAGTCAGCACGCAGGACGTGAAACCGCAAATTACGCGCATAATCTTAGAAAGACTGTTACGACGACGCTGCGGAAACATTTCTAATCACCTTCGTTAAATTCAAACTCTCAAAATTTGTGTAGTCATCATTACAAAATCAAGAACCACACAGCACTGCAAAACCTCTCTTAATTGCAGACACAGTGTTTGCAACTATACCCCCCCCCCCAAGGCAGATTTCAACCACTATTTAAGATTTAAAAGATTTTGCGAAAAATATCTAAAATTACGTTAT
>NZ_LXJL01000170.1:0-968 GCF_001641215.1 Gardnerella sp. 30-4
TTATTACACTTTTTTGATTTTTAGAATTATTGTCGCTTGCTATAGTGTTGCGCTCTTTCTTTTTTTCTTCTTTCTGAGCGTGCTTTTCAAAACTTTTTGCGCTACGTGAATTAGCAATATCGTTCATGTCATCAGAATGTTCTGCAACAAAAGATGACCATTCGTCATCAAAATCTCCGTTGTTTTGTTTTCGATTATTTTTTAACGATTCTGACGTTAACTCGTCATCACGGCGAGGGTCGTTGGTATTCTTAGAAGAAGTCATGAACTATACTGTAGCAAGTCTTCCTGATTCTATGCTTAAAATGTTCGAAATTGGACTTGCAAGAAAGGATATGGTATGTTGTACTGGTTCTTCGTGAAGGGACTTGGGGGTATTGCCCGCATGAGGATTCATCCATCAGCGCAAGGTGTTAAAAATGTTCCTAAAAAGGGTGGAGCTATTATTGCTGCAAATCATCTTGCTGTTATTGATGACGCGCTTCTGCCATTGACTTGTCCTCGTATGATCCACTTTATGGGTAAAGCAGAATATTTTGAAGGCAAAGGTTTAAAGGGTCGTTTTAAGAAGTGGTGGTTTACTTCTGTGGGCGTTTTCCCTGTAGATCGTTCTGGAGGCGCAAAATCTCTTGGCGCTTTGAATCATGCTCGTGAAATATTAGAAAAAGGTCAGCTTTTTGGCATTCATATTGAAGGCACAAGAAGCCCAGACGGTCGTTTATATCGTGGTCATACTGGTGCTGCACGTCTTGCTCTTGAAACAGGTTGCCCGATTATACCTGTTGCAATTATTGGAACTAGAGAATTACAAGTGCATGGTCAAGTTATTCCAGCAAAAGGCAAGACTAAGGCGATTTATGGCGAGCCTATTCAAGTAGAGCGTGTTCGTGACGAAAGTGAGATCACTCACGAGCGTTTACGCGAAATTACAGATAAAGTAACTAAGTCCTGTCTCTTATACACATCTG
>NZ_LXJL01000171.1:0-945 GCF_001641215.1 Gardnerella sp. 30-4
CAAAGAGCACTTTTCATCTTCTAGTAAGATGGGAGTGCTCTTTTTGTATGTAATATATTTTGGAGAATAATCCATAGTTTGTTTTACATATTAATTTGCCTCATCATTCATTCATTCATTCACGTGGATACTCGTTCGCTCTCCAAATGCGAGACAAGTTCCCCGTGTTTGGAGCAAAACACAACCTAAAACCCTCCAAATGTGAGAAACTTTCCTCGCTTTTGGAGTACCACACAAACCTACGTTTAGTAAACCCACCATCCAAAAACAACTGAGCTCTTGTTCTAAACAAACAAGAGCTCAATGAAATCACGTGTAGGAGCAACCTACACAGGTAAATTAGAGTCTACCACATCCCCTTAGAATTTGCGTTTGTCATGTTATATTTCGTGGCGAATGTCAAACTAAATGTGCAATAATGTACAATATTTTCATGTCTGCTAATACATTTTTTACTTTGCAAGAAGCGCAACAATTTTGTGGCGTGGCTAGATTTAATCGTTATATGCGCGATGCAAATAATGATTTAGGTACAGCTATGCTTATATGCAAATCGAATCATGAATTAGCAGGAATACTGCATGAGCAGATTGGATACGTAGAAATATGCGTGCGTAATTCAATTGATTTAGAACTTCGTAAACTTGCGTTGAAAGAAAAGCAAAATGAGGAATGGACCAATCCTCTGTATACGCCAGATTTGGTTAAAGATTTGATTGAAAATCAAATCAAGCAAGCGAGAGAAATTGCAGTTCACTCGCATGATGGTAGAAGCGTAAATCATGATGACATTTTATCTAAACTCATGTGGGGAACATGGGTAAAGCTTGTTGGATCTTCGGAAACAAAAAATAGCAATCGCATTCAACAAAAACTTTGGAAAGATGCTGTAGGCAATGCGTTTCCATTTGTGAACTGTTCAAAAACTGTCTCTTATACACATCT
>NZ_LXJL01000172.1:0-890 GCF_001641215.1 Gardnerella sp. 30-4
GGCAAATATCGAGAGCCACCCCAACTTGAGGTGAAATTTTTGCACCTCAAGTTTTTGAACTCGTCAGCAGTTAGCCGAAACATAAAATCTTCGCCCTCAAACTTTTCAATATTATTCTTAATCTGTCTATTGAAATTTTTCGTTTCATACCCATATATTTCAGCAAGCTCAAAATCAAGCATGACTTTTTGATTACGAATGTTATAGATCTTCTCTTTTATTGTTTCAGCGTCTATTATCATTCCAACAGACGCGTTTTTAGCGTCCGCGATAATTAGATTTTTATTCCCCTCTACCATAAGATCACTCCTAAAAAATGTGCGTAAAACCTAGCGCTGTACAACAAAAACTACATTTCTAACACAAAACCCATGAATCGCAAGCAACACTGCAAAATCACAGAAACAAATCACAGAAACAAATCACTAAGTTACTAAAATCACGCAAATCACATATAAACGCATCGTTTAAACGCATCAGCGCATATACAACTATTCTACAAAACAGTACAGGAAAAGCAACGAGTAGACAGGCACGACCGAAACGACTCAACCGCGCGCAGTTTATGTCGCCTACGCGCCAAAAAGCGACAGAAACTGTGCAGCCGCGTAAAATAAATGTCGCGAAATGACGGAATTGCGACAGAAACTGTGTAGCCGCGCGCTACGCTCCAAGCGAAAAGGCAGGTCGTGTCGCTCGCGCGGATTAACCGCGTTCACGTCCTCGCTTGCGTTGAAAGCACACCGTGCTTTCAACCCTAAGCAAGCTCGGCGCTCCGAATTGCTTTCGCGCGCTAAATCGCAGCGCTCAAGCAGGTCGTCGCGCGCTAAAATCATCAATAATTGCTTGCATAATTAATGATATTTACGTTACATTATATAGAATTATTG
>NZ_LXJL01000173.1:0-855 GCF_001641215.1 Gardnerella sp. 30-4
ATTCTCAGCCTTCTACAATATCCGCATTAAGGCAAGTCTTAAAGTGGCGCAAAGCCCATTCGTGACCTGCAGGATCAAAGCTTGCAACGGCATCCTTGTGAACCACAATCTTGAATCCAAGATTATACGCATCGACAGCAGTGTGAAGCACGCAAATATCCGTGCAAACTCCCACCAAATGCAGCTCTTCAATGTGACGTTCGCGAAGCTTAATCAGCAAATCCGTGCCATTAAACGACGAGTAACGAGTCTTATGAATATAATAAACATTGCTTTTATCTTTATTTGCTTCGTAAAAATCACCAAGCGCGCCATATAACTTCTGGCCGTGAGTTCCTGCGATATTGTGAGGTGGGAAAAGCTTAGTTTCAGGATGATACGGATCGTTCAAATGGTGCGTATCAATCGCAAAAACCACGAACTCACCGGCGTCAAGAAATTCCTGCGAAATCTCAGTAATACGCTTTTCGAGCTTTTGCGCAGGCTCGCCCACAGTAAGAGAGCCATCGCTTGCCACAAAATCATTCGTATAATCAATGTTAATAAGAGCTTTATTCATACCTACTCCTTGTATGAAATTTACAGAATAATCGCAAATAGCTCTACTGCAATAGCATAATCGCTTTAGTTACAATATTCCGCATTCTTAATTGCTTGATTTTATTTCAATTGATAGCCCAATTATCAACTCAATTGCTGGCCCAATTGCAATCGGCGCAATACCTTAATATTCAAAGAATACTCAAAGCTCACTTGCTTCTGCACCGACTATCATCATTTAATCACTACCTTGCGGCAAATTTTAAATCTTACTGATAAAATATTGAAACAAAAAACAAATTAACAGTACTAAGT
>NZ_LXJL01000174.1:0-803 GCF_001641215.1 Gardnerella sp. 30-4
GAATATTAGATTGTGAGTTAGAATCTAGTACTTGTTCTTCGTAAGTAGATTTGTCATCATTTCTGTTGTCAATATATAAATTATGTCGCTGGAACGAGCGCAAAATTGTAACAGAAAGTAGTGGATATATAATTGCTGCAGCTAATACATCCGTAGGGAAATGAGCAGCGACAATAATACGTGAAACAGCAACTATAACAACAAGAATTGCGCTAAAAAGTAATCCAAATTGAACTGACGATGGTTTATTAATGTAAAGAATTAACATTGCCATAACGCAAACTGCTACAGCTGCTGAAGTATGACCACTTGGGAAACTTGGATCAGGTGGTAATTTAATATTCAAACCAATGTACGGACGCGGACGATTTACAGCAAATTTAACTGCAAAAATGTAAATCATAGGAAGAAGCGAAATTAAAAGTTGAATTATTGTCATCTTCCAATTTTTATTTATAAATAATGAAAGCGCTGCTAATAAAACAAGTATTGCTATGCAACCCTTAGTTGAAAAAACTAAAGCTAATATTTTTGAAATACTGAGAATTACAGAGGGAACACTCTTGTGGAACCAGGAGACTATGGATGATTCATAAGTACGCTCTTTACTCGTAACTAGTAGTGCTTTTCCTAAGCACGGAATAACAACTGCGAGTAATAGTGTAAAAATAGTAGCGGAATTTCTAGTGAAAACCGATAATCCGCTGTGATTACTGTTATTTTTCTGCATCATACTTGTTAAGATTACACGCACAATGATGTAAATGCACGTTGGAGAGTACGAAATAATATGTATAAAAAAG
>NZ_LXJL01000175.1:0-766 GCF_001641215.1 Gardnerella sp. 30-4
GTTGTAAAATCATATATTGTTTCATGTTGCATGTTGTTTCACGTTATGCTTTTGTGATTTATCTTTTAATATTACGGATAAGTGTAAATGCTGATGTTAATGCAATGACGTTGCAATGCCAATGCAATGTTATATAATCATTGTAAGAAACAAGGGGTGATTGTATGGCGAAAACAGCTAACTTGTATACTCGTATTGATCCAGAGTTAAAAGAGCAGGCAGAGTATATATTGAATTCTTTGGGTCTTCCTCCTTCGAGTGCTATTACTATGTTTTATAAGCAGGTTGTTTTACAGCAGGGGCTTCCTTTTGATGTGAAATTGGGTTATAGAGAGCCGCGTGATGTGAGTTCTATGACTCAAGGTGAGTTGAATGATGAGTTGGAAAAGGGTTATAAGTCGGTTCTATCTGGTGATGTGAAGCCTGCGAGTAAGGTTTTTGAATCCTTGCATAAGGAATTTGATTTATGATTTACGCGGTGCACATTTCGCATGAGGCTGAGGAAGATTTGCGTGGTATTTACGCTTATATTGCGTTTAATTTACTGTCTTTGAAAAACGCGCAGGGGCAGGTAAATAGATTGGAGAAAGCAATATTGAGTCTTGATGAGTTTCCTTTTGTGCATCGTTTAGTTAGTTTTGAGCCATGGAGAAGTCGAGGTTTAAGGTTCATGGCGTGTGATAATTTTCTTATTTTTTATTTTGTTTTTGAAGAAAAGCATGAGGTTATGGTTTCTCGTGTGCTTTATGGGAAAAGAGATATTGAG
>NZ_LXJL01000176.1:0-730 GCF_001641215.1 Gardnerella sp. 30-4
ACTTTAATAATAAGCGATAATAATAAACTTTTAAGCTGGCATAGTAATTAAACTACTGCAAGGATAATCGCATAACTCACTCATTCCACTAATACCTGTAAGTTCAATAACAAAACTAAAACCTGCAACTATTCCTTGAGCGCGCTTGACAATATTTGCAGCAGCTTTTGCAGTGCCTCCAGTTGCAATAAGATCGTCAACAATAAGCACACGTTGACCTGGCTTAATAGCGTCGTTTTCAATTTCAATACTTGCCTGACCATACTCAAGCATGTACGACTCAGTAATAACTGGAGGAGGTAGCTTACCAGCTTTACGAATAGCAAGAAAACCTTTGCCTAACCGAGATGCCAACAATGGTCCAAAAAGAAAACCTCGAGCTTCAAGCCCAGCAATCAAATCAATTGAATCAGCTGGTACAGGCAATGCATCAATCAAAGAATCAATAAGAATTCGCGAAGAGCGAGCATTTGAAAATATAGGAAGAAAATCACGAAATATAATACTAGTATTGGGGAATCCTGGAACGGTACGAATCAAAGAAGCAAGATAAGCGGCGTCATCGTTACTTACTGTTTTCAACGTTTTCACTGTAATATCCGTTGCTGTCATAATTCTAACGTTCTTTTCTTCACAAGACTTGTTATTGGAATATGGAAAGAATGTCACATATTCGCATGATGTGTGAGACATGCGCTAACTCACACATCACGACTTAAGTATTAAATTA
>NZ_LXJL01000177.1:0-701 GCF_001641215.1 Gardnerella sp. 30-4
AGGGATCTATTCTATACGATAAAAAATTACCTATGAATGATATGATGAAAAATCATTTACTTTCCGGCGATACTGGCGCAGTAGAATTCTACAAAGGATTAGATTTGCCATCTTGCGGAAACAATATATTTTCCCCATCACCAGGTGTAAGAGTTTGTGAGCATGGTAAAGATATAAACGCAGAAAACAGCCCTGAAAAATTTGATGATCAAGGAATGTATAAAGGTTCTAACAAAGATGCTAATACAGGATTAACCTACAAAATGCATGATTTCTTTGTGCTTGTTCCTGTAAATACAAAATTTGATGAACTTGAAAAGAGCAGATACTTTAAAGGCAAAGGGGAAAATAAGCCTGATTTTAGCCGACCATTCATTATGCGAAGGGATCCAAAGCTGTATGATAAAACACAAGTAGCTATTCCTGATGGAGTTACTGGACCCGATTATCCAACTAGCCCGTTTGTGCCAACGAAAAAGAACAAGCCAGTGCCTTTCGCTCCAGCTCCGGATGACAGCAACGTTTACTACAAGGTTGAAGAACCTTTAAATTGGTTAAGGTTCGATATTATAAAAACCTTGTAGTTAAAATTTGACGTTGTAAAGCAAATAATATTAGCACTTAAAAAACGCTTAATCATTTGCTTATCAATAAATTAAGCCCTTCTAGTTGTAGTATTTCAACTTTTTAAGGGCTTAATT
>NZ_LXJL01000178.1:0-634 GCF_001641215.1 Gardnerella sp. 30-4
TTTAAATAGCCACAATATTTCTTAATAAATTGTTTAACGAGAAGCTACTGAAAGCATCCAATTTGCTCGATTTTCAGCTTCTTCATTTGAAACGCAAACCATAATAACTGTATCATCTCCAGCAACTGATCCTAAAATACCTTTCAAAGGCTGACGATCTATAACACTTGCAACGTATTGTGCAGCGCCGGATGGAGTGTGAATAACAACAATATTATTTGCATGCCCAACTTCAGTGACAAGACCTGCTAAAGTGCGAGCAACTTGCTGATCAATTCGCACAGTATCCATAGCATGACGATTGCCAGTACCATCGCCAAGCACATACGCAATCCTGCCATCCGTCAATCGAATTTTAACGGCATTTAACTCATCTAAATCTCGGCTCAAAGTAGCTTGAGTAACATTAAAACCATGACGCGCCAACACTTTAGCGAGTTGAGATTGAGAAGTAATCACTTCTGCCAGTAACGCTTGTTCAATAGCGTTTAAACGCGCTGCTTTTGTTGCAGGACGTTGCTGTTTTATTGACACTTCGTTATTTGATTCTGCATCCGTTTCTGGATTCATCATAGTTTTATCAAAACCTTTCATAAACATATTTTCAATTAAATATATACGAATATGTGTATAC
>NZ_LXJL01000179.1:0-587 GCF_001641215.1 Gardnerella sp. 30-4
CGATTAGGATGGAAGAATAATAGCAAAAAATCTTATTTATATTAAAGAGATTAGGAATAAAGCAGCTCATTTTGATAATTTATACAGCATAGCTAGGGGAAAGAGGAATCTTACGAACGCACTGTTTACGCTACTTCATGCGGTTAATAAGTCGTTTACAACTGGATGGATTGATCCCTCAAAAATACGTAAAGCTGCTAATAAATATTTGGAACTGATGGTTGGTGTTGATGATTAATACTGATGGTTGGTGTTGATGAAGTAAGCGGTATGAAAGCAAATGCGTAAGTTGCGCGAACTACCTGCCTGAGCGCGCGCAATGCTGCGCTCAAGCAAGTCGTCGCGCCCGTGTTTGGAGGGCTTTGGTGGGTTTTTGCTCAAATGCGAGGTAACGCTCTCACCGTGTAAAGTTTCGGTCAGTTGTGCCTATCGTCGGTTGGCTGAAAAATTTACGGTTTAACTTGCGAGGTGCGCCAACATTAGTTGGTAAATCGGCAATATTTTTTTAAAAAACATTGTCAAAATGCAAGGTTGTTGAAAAATTCTGTAAATTATATGTTAACTACAGATTTTTTACATGTTACTTG
>NZ_LXJL01000018.1:0-20798 GCF_001641215.1 Gardnerella sp. 30-4
AAATACATAATTATTAGAAGTTTTTTAAAAAATGTCCACACGTACCGCAAAACACCATTAAAATAGAAAAGGTGTGCGCAGTATTGCAACACAAGTTTTGCTGCATTTCGTAGTCGCTTGTATGCAAGGCGCATAAGTAAATTGATACAAACATGATACGTGAGGACTAATGGTAGAAGGAAGCAACGGAAGGCGACGTTTTTCCGACAAATGGGGCAAACACGAGTTAGATGTACTCGCTGTATTGTCTTCCGCATTCCCGCAATGGCTGACTTCGCGTCAAATTGCACAGCGCGTAAAGGCATATGCAGATTCGTACGGTGAGCTTGCAGATCAAGCAGCTAAAGCAGCATTCGCAAAACAATTCCAGCGAGATCGCGCAAAGCTTGCTGCTATGGGTATTGCAATCGAATCTAGGCAGCCAGAATATTCTTCAAAGTCCGAAGGTCAAGACTTTGCGTCTTATCGTTTGCAATTAGGCGATGAACCTCGCGTACGTTTACGCTTCGACCAATCTGAATTACCAGTTTTAGCTGCAGCAAATTATCTTGCTCGTTCAATGTCTATTTCTTCTCTTGATTCAGGTCAACACGAGCAACAGCGCACTTCTCGCACTGCTCCTAGAGTTCCACAAACTCCTATTCCTGGCTTAGGCTTAGATTCAATCGCACCTGGTCTTGGAACACAAATGCTACCTGATTCATTGGTAAAAGTTATTGATTCTCGCAGATTTGCCGCAACTGTGGATGTCGATGGTGAACATTTAAACGTTGCTTATACTGATGCTGACGACTTAGCGATGTTTGTGCTAGAACATCCTGGATCTAGCGTAGTAAGCCCTCAAGAAGCAGTTGATGCTTTCCATCGCCGTTTGCACGCAGCAGTTAATTTTGCTCAATGTGACGAAAATGAGCAAAAAGATGAAGAAGATGCTATACAAGAAGCGCAAAATATTGAAGAACAAAATAGCGACACTGATAAATCGCATACCAAAAAAGGCTCTTCATTCCAAACTGGAAGTGAAGTAGATCGTAGGCTTCGATTGATGCTTTTCTTGTCTGCTCATCTTGGAGAGGAATTCCCATTAGACGAGCTTGCTGAGCGTTTTATTGGTAGACCAAAAAGCGATGATGAACTTCGTCGATTTGTTACAATTCTTCACAAGGATATAAATACTCTTACTACTGTTTCTGACGATGGGGAAATGGCCGGAAGCCAATTCTTTGATATAGATTGGACTCTTCTTGAGAACGAGGGAATTGTTTCTGCTACTAATTCTTTAGGATTGGAAAGACTTGCTGGAATTTCGCAGCAATATTTGAGCATGCTTACTGCGTCTGCTAATTATTTGGCACATTCCTTGCTTTTGCCTATTGAACAGCGCACACAAGCTGAATCCTTGTATAAACGTCTTCGCCGTCATGTTCTTCCTGGTCAAACTCCATGGCTGAGTTTAACAGGTTACGAAATTGAGCCTCGAAATTGTTCTATTGTTCGCAGTGCTATTAACTCTGGATCTTTGCTAGATATGGAATACACTGACGGGGCAGGACGTATTCGTCGCAAGATTGTTGCACCGTCGAAGATTTACGTTGATGAAGGCGTTTACTATGTTGCAGTGTGGACTGATGTAGAGCAGCAAACACCAGAAGATAAACGTGAATTTGTTGCTAAAGATACGACAATTAATAAAGCGAATGGATTGCCTCGCATTTGGCAAGTTCTTCGCGTAGCACGTATTGAACGTGCAGAAGTTGTAGAGCCTGTATCTCAAGTTGAAATTCCAGATGTGCCAGTTAGTGAACTTCGTAAATGGTGCTTTGATAACGGAACTGAAACTTGCTTTATTACCGATGAAACAGAATTGAACTTTTTGAAGAATCTTTCTGGAGCCACTATGGAAACTTGTGGCAGCGGAGTAAAAGTCCATCTTACTGTTTCTTCTGATTCATGGTTCGTTGCTTTTTGCATTGCTCACGCACGTCATATTACAGCTGTTGCTCCTGAAACATTGCGCAGTATGATTATTGCTCGCGCTCAACGTGAATTAAGCGTTAATCACGCTGATAATGCGAATACAGAGGAATAACAATGCCTTGGTGGATTTGGCTACTCATAACAGTTTTTATGCTGCTCATGGTAGCGCTAGGAGTTGCTATTGTCGTTTTAAGCGCAATAAAAATAGCTAGGGTCTGCTTTGGCATTTCCGAAGACGTTTCTTCTAGATTTGAACGTTTGCATGAACCAAATAAAGAAGATAATGAAAATCCTCGAGATCCATTATTTACACTTCCTATTAAAGATGCAACGAATCGATATGAGCGAACGCACGCAAAAGTTATTGAGCGTCATCAAAAAATTCGCGAAAATCACCGTAAAATATGGCAGCATTGGGATAAAAAATCTCTTCGCGAAGAAGACATTCAGCTATAGCATATAAGAAAGCGACTAATACTTTTTATGTCTCATTTATCACATAAAAAAGACTGCAAAAATAAATCAAGCAATCCAACTGACTGCAATGAGAATGATGTAGTATTATCTCCTTCACAACGTTTCGCAGCTTTTAAAAATACAATGAAGCACGAGCGTTCAATGGCATCTAAATTTGAGCGTTCTTTGTCTTTTGAACTTGATGATTTTCAACTTGAAGCTATTGATGCACTAGAAAATGGCAATAATGTTTTAGTTGCTGCTCCTACTGGAGCTGGTAAAACTGTTGTTGCGGATTTTGCTGTATTTCTTGCGCAAAATCGTAATGTAAAAGCTTTTTACACAACGCCTATTAAAGCTTTAAGTAATCAAAAATATCACGATTTCTGCGAACAGTACGGCTCAGACAGAGTAGGGCTATTAACTGGCGATACTTCTGTAAATCCTGAAGCAGACATTGTTGTAATGACTACTGAAGTTTTAAGAAATATGCTTTACGAGCATTCGATTACGTTGCAATCTTTAGGGTTTGTCGTTCTTGACGAAATTCATTATCTTGCAGATAAATTCCGCGGAGCTGTGTGGGAAGAAGTTATTATTCACCTTCCAAAATCGGTGAAAATTATTGGGTTGTCTGCAACTGTTTCAAATGTTGAAGATTTTTCTGCATGGCTAGAATCAGTGCGTGGAGAAACTCATTTGGTTGTCGACGAACACAGACCCGTGCCTTTAGAAAGACATGTTGTTATTCAAGAGGATTCTGCAACTGAGCCTGAGTTACTCGATTTATACGACCATGACAATAATGGAAACGTAACTAAGCGCGTTAACCCTGCATTGACTAGGAAACTTAATGAATTTGAGTACCGCGCTCGTCGCCGTAAAGAATCTTACAGCGATAGCAAATACCGTTACAGAAAAGGTAAGAAGCACAGTGCTAACGGGGGAGTTGCACAGTTAGATAAATGCGCGAAACGACATACTCCTCGTCGCTGGGCTGTTATTGACGAATTAGATTACCTAGGAATGCTGCCAGGAATTTATTTTATATTCTCTCGTTCCGG
The DNA here is from genome assembly GCF_001641215.1 of Gardnerella sp. 30-4. Classification (NCBI taxonomy): domain Bacteria; kingdom Bacillati; phylum Actinomycetota; class Actinomycetes; order Bifidobacteriales; family Bifidobacteriaceae; genus Gardnerella; species Gardnerella sp. 30-4. The sequence goes on from NZ_LXJL01000018.1 coordinate 3,498, forward strand.
TTGCGATCAAGCTGTTCAACAATGTTTAAACGCAGGATTAATACTTACATCTGATGAAGAAATGTACGAAATCCGTAAAATTGTTGACAGTATGGTTGCAAATCAACTTTCTAAAGAAGATTTACACGCTTTAAGCTTTGAGCGTTTTCGTTTTGCTCTCGAACAAGGATTTGCAGCACATCATGCAGGTATGATTGCGTTATTCCGTCACATTGTTGAAACTCTATTTGAACGCGGACTTATTAAAGTTGTTTTTGCAACAGAAACACTTGCTTTAGGCTTAAATATGCCAGCTCGAAGCGTTGTTGTAGAAAAGCTAGTAAAATTTGACGGTACTGGGCATGTACCTCTTACACCTGGAGAATTTACGCAACTTACAGGTCGTGCTGGAAGACGTGGAATTGACGATATTGGTTACGCAATTCTTGTAGATCATGCTGATTTTGTTCCTCAACAGGCTGCAGCGCTTTCTAGTAAACGCGTATACCCACTACATTCCAGCTTCGTTCCTACGTTTAATATGGCAGTTAATTTGCTGAACTCAAGCGATGCAGATACTGCTCGAACAACACTAGATCGTTCTTTTGCTCAATGGGAAGCTAATGCTTCTGCTGAACGTTTACATAATCGCATGAACGAACTTGAAACAGCTCTTAAAGGCTATGAAGAAGCATTCCACTGCGAACATGGGGATTTTGCTGAATTCTTACAATTACGTATGAAGCTTAAAGAAGCTCAACACGATCAACGCCGTAAACTGAAACATACTTTATTCCACACAGATGCAGAACGCACAGCAGCGTTTAAAGCGCTGGATGATGTTATTGCAAATCTTAGAGAAGCTGAGCGAACGCATCCGTGTGCAGGTTGTGCAGATATTCAACAACATTTGCGTTGGGGCTACCATTGGATTAGAGAACATAAGGAACTTGATCAAGTACGTGAACGCTACGAATCTCGTACTGGTTCTGTTGCTAGAACTTTTGACCATATTTGTGACGTATTGTACAGTTTGGATTATTTACAATCTGAAGATTCTTCACAAAACCAAATTTTGCACCTTACTGAGCGCGGTCAATTGTTAAGAAGGTTGTATAACGAACTAGACATTGTATTTGCTGAAGCTATTTGCGAAGGAATTTTTAATAATCTTTCACCGCTTGAATTATTATCGTGCTTGTCTGCATTAGTTTATGAATCTAGAGGACCTGCAGGGGGAGAACCTAGACGATATCCAGGCGGCAAGGATGGCGCGATATTTAATACAGTATTGCGAATGAAAGAATTATTTATGCGTACTAGCGCATTATGCGCAGACGCTCATTTGCCAGCGTTAAGACCGCTTGAATTTGGTGCTGTAGATATTATGTATGATTGGGCTAATGGTGCTGATCTAGCTGAAATTTTGCGCAATACCGACAGCACTGGAGGAGATTTCGTGCGTCAAGCTAAACGTCTTATTGATTTACTTACTCAACTTTTCGCAGCAGGAGAATATTTACAATCTATAGATGGCGTAGATAAAAATCTTTCTTCGTGCGCTTATGAAGCTGCAAAACTATTAAACCGTGGAGTTGTTGCATACTCAGATGTATAAGTATGAGCATATACAAATAAAACGCATGTATTTTGTATATATAAATCGTTTTTATATATATAGTCCGTGCAATTCGGTAATTTTATAAAGTACTACACAAGGAGATACTATGGCAGAACGCAGTTTACGCGGTATGAGCATTGGTGCGAAATCATTAGAATCTGACGATAATGTAGATTTCGCGGCACGAAATGATGTTGTGTATGTGTGCCCAAAGGGACATCGCACGATTCTTCCTTTTGCTCAAGGCGCAGAAATTCCTGAAGAGTGGGAATGCCGCTGCGGCACGATTGCACATCGCGAAGGCGACGATGATCGTCCAGATGATGATTTCAACAAGCCTTCTAGAACGCATTGGGATATGCTGCTTGAACGTCGTAGTGAAGAAGAATTAAAAACTTTACTAGACAAACGTCTAAAAATGCATCATGAGGGCTGGATTCCTGACTATGAGTGAATTCTCGGTGACTTCAGGATGCACTAGTCGTCGCATTATTCTGCTTGATCTTGATGGCACATTAACAAAGTCAGATGCTGGTATTATTACTTGCGCAAAGCTTGCATTGAAAGAATTGAAACAGTCTATTCCGGACGATGCTGAAATGCATCGTTTTATAGGTCCTTCAATTTTAGAATCTCTTCAACGCAATAATGTGCCTGAATCGCTGCTAGCAAAGGGACTTGCTACGTATCGCAAGTATTATTCTGAAGTAGCAACTTTTGATGATCCAAATAATCCTGGTAAAAAGATTCCAGGATGCCTACTTAACAAAGTATACGATGGAATACTTGAGCAACTCACAAAACTTCGTGAAGCTGGATATTATTTAGCAACCGCATCTTGCAAGCCAGAATATCAAGTAAAGCCTATTTGCGATTATTTTGGTTTAACGAAGTATCTTGACGGAATTTATGGCGCTAGCAAAGATATGTCGCGCATTAGCAAAACTCAAGTTATTCGTTATGTTTTTGATGAGATTGATTACAATCCAGAAAAAGGCGACAGAGCTTTGATGGTTGGAGACCGCTGGACTGATGCCGACGGAGCAAAAGATTGCGGCTTGGATTGCTTGGGATGCGCTTGGGGCTATGCTGAGCCTGGCGAGCTTGAAGCACACGGATCTTACAGAATTATTGATAACGTAAGCGAATTAAGCACTGCAATTTGCGAATATTTCGCTTAATCTAATCAGAATTTTTGTCGTAACGGCTTTTTCTTTACACCCTCGTAAAGTTTCGGTCGTTTTTTGGCGGGAAAACGGCTTTTTCTTTACATACATGCACAGTTTCTGTCGGTTGAGCTTATTATTTGACTAGATTTACTTGATATTTATCCGATAATGTACGTTATGTCAAATTAGAGATAAACAATCAAACACAACCAACAAAATCTCAACTACTATCAAATAATATCCCTATTGATACTTCTTACTAAATAATCTAAGACTTGCAGCTTCGGTACGCACAAAATAGCATGACAAAAATATTGACAAAAATAAGCGCGATAATAATCACATATGACGCAATCAGCGTTGATCTCATTAATAACCAATAATCATCGCGAACAAATCCAAAATCGCGAACAATATGCAAAAGCATGTACGCAAGCATTGCGCAAGGAAGCCCACAACAATGCGTAATAACAATACTCCAAGGCATTAAACCAATAGAATTTCTCTTATTACTATTGCTAATACTATTTGCCTTCAAATAAGCATTTTTTCGAAATTTTACTAAAAAACGCACGCAAGCAAATAAACTATAGAAAAACAATGATACTGAAGCAAACCAGCAAATAACAGCGATAATAACAACTACAAACATGCCATTATCCCCACGTTTCCTGAACAAGACTCCATGAGTTTGAAGATGTATGAGAAGTAGGTTTTGAATAAGATTTGCGAGTAGACTTACTACTTTTTTCTTCAACTTGCGTAGCATCAACAGAATTTTCAGAAGATAAGTCCTCTTCAACTCTAGAAACAATGCGGCCAACAGCAATAGCAAATACTGCTAAACCAGAAGCAAGCATACGACGCATATTATCTTGATTCTCATCGCACTCTTGAACAGATTGACCATCACAAATAATAGTCATATTTCTCAAACGCTCTTCTGAGTATCGATTAAGAAAAATAATAGCCGTAGTAACATTAACTAAATTAACGCCAGCATCAAGCAGCCTTTTAGCTACAGCCATAATCGCAATATCCTTAAAAGAATACAAACGACGAGAACCAGAACCGCTAGATGCATGAATTGAAGGCTCTATAATGCTTTTACGAGCCCAATAATCGAGTTGCCGGTAAGTAATACCGGCAACCTTCATAGCGACACTACCACGGTATCCTGAAGCGTGATCAGCAGACAGAGAAAAATTAAAAAGCTCCCCCTGTACTGCGTTAATCACATTATCGGACTGTGACTGCGTCATGTGCGAAAAATACCAGTCTGAATTTGCCAATCATAATTTCATCGCCATTATGCAGCACTGATTCATCAACACGTTCACGATTTACATACGTACCATTTAGACTTCCAGAATCTGAAATGCTAAACACGCCATTATGGCGCTTAAACACTGCATGAGCACGCGAAACAGTAGAATCATCTAACAAAATATCAGCATGCGAATCGCGCCCAACTGTTACTAAGTCTTCATCGAGAAGATAGCGAGAACCAGACACTGCTCCCCTAGTTGAAATCAACAACGCAGTACCAGGACGTAGTTTCGCTATAGTATCAAAATCATCCTGCTGCATAGGACGATCTGAAGTTGTATTCATTGGAATATGAATAGCTGGCATACCAATAATAGTGGTTTCGCCAGCTGTAGGAATCGGTTCAGTCATACTTGCTATTCTACCTTGTTACTCGACTGGTTTTGCATATTCGTACTGTTTTGGTTCGCGTGTCGAAGTAATTTCTACCTCATCAGGCACTGAAACCATTACAGAAGAACCAAATTTAATTTTTAAACGCGACCCAACACCGCCTGCAATATTAACAGCATTTTGCAAATTCTGAGGGTCACCAATTGCTTTCACAATATAAGGAGGATCAATCATAATATTGTCACATATAAGACCATGCTTAGTTTGTGAAATATAGCTTGAAGTAACTATTCTCACACCGTTAATAGACATAACTTCTACGCCAGCATTTCGCAATTCCTCTATTAGCTGAAACATCGTAGCGGCATCAATATTCTCTTTTTCACCTGCGGTAATGTGAACTACAATACCTTTACCTACTGCCGGCAGACGTCCAGAAATAAGACCATTTGCTTGAGCATTCTGCTGAGCAATGCGACGAGCTTCATCTTGTTTATCTACTGCTTCACGCAACGAATTAAGCTGACCTGTTAATTCACTTTTTCGACTTTCCAAACTCTGAATTTGAGAATGAGTTTCTGTAATAAGACGCGTCAACTCCTCTTCACTCATTGTTTCATACAAAAGTGAGTTACTACGATTAACTTGAATCATGTACGCAAAACCTAATAAAGCGCAGAGCAACATCATTAAAAAGCCCGTAAATATACGCGCCCGCGTCACATGACCACTTAGTGAAGATTTTACTTTACGATGAACTGCTGGGAAAGATCCAGTTTGAGTTTCATCACTTTCACGATCATGCGCTTTTTGACGACGCATTTTATGAAGAATATCATCACCTTGTGGAGAATGAGAAAACATTGAAACCATATGCTAACTCCTGAAGATGAAACGACGAATTGCAGAAACGTTAGAGAAAATACGAATTCCTAAAACAACAATAACTGCAGTTTGTAATTGTGCACCTACACCAAGCTGATTTCCAAGTAAAACAAGCAACGTAGCTGCTATAACGTTTGAGAAGAATGAAATAACAAAAACTTTATCCGAAAAGTTTCTTTCAAAATATGCACGTGCAGCACCAAGCAACGCATCTAGTGCTGCAACGACCATAATAGGTAAATAAGGCTGAATGACAATAGGAATATCTGGATGAACAACAACTCCAATTAATACTCCCAAAATTAATCCAAAAATCGCTGCCATGCTTATCTCCTAATTCTCTCGTTGGCAAAACTGATATCGCCTGTGTTTGCTGCGCTGAGTCGTATAACTCTCGAAGGTGAAACCTGTGGATTAATGCCTGCATTAGCTAAAGATGCGTACCATTTCATGCGTTTCATATCATTACACTGTTTAATTAAATCATCAGAATCGCCAATAACTTCAATAACATATGGACTTTGAGTTTGATTAACTCCAATAAGAATAGTTTGGCCAGCAACACGAATAGAAGTTTGTGCTCCAAGTCTATGCCCATTAACAGAAATAGCTTCAGCGCCTGCTTTCCACAATAATGATACAAATTGTTGAATATCGCGATCTGTAACTAATCGCATTCTTGCGCCATTACTCTCGCGAGGCAAAGAACCGCTATTCACATCGCTCGAAGCAGAAATAGGATTAGCAATAGTTACAGTAATCCCAGAACCTTCTACAGCATGAGTGCCATTAACCATATCATCTGATTTACTAACTTCATCCTCTTCAGGCGTAGTAATTTTTTGCGACTCATGATCTACGTTATTTCTCAATAACGTTACTTCTTCTACAAGCTTATCGAAACGAGACGTATAACCTGACAACTCATTAGCTAATGAAGAACGTATTGCTTTTCTAGGATCAGTGTGTAACTTACGAACAAACTGACTCCCAACAGTACCGATAGAAACACACAATAAAAATACTATAGCTCTAGTGAACCACAGATTAAACGGTTTAACAGGTTGTTTACTTAATCTTGCATCCATAAACATTGGATCAACCGGACGATTAGTTAAATCATCAATAAGACGCAAAGCATAATCGTCAATATAACGTCTACGATCATGATTGTGAGCAAAACCACTAGGAGACATTACAACATGATGCGTTGAAATACCAGTAAATGAGTGCGAGAATAATGCTCTACGCCTAGTTAACAACATTCCATCAGGAGCAGCAAAAGACATTGGCATAGTGCTTTTATGAGACGTATGTTTTACATCTAAATCTTTGATACTATCTTTTAAACTAACAAATTCATCTTGCTTAGTCATATGTGCGTACACGCCTTATTTAGTTTTTTCTTGACTTAGCAAGTAACAAATAAGCTTGCATATAGTAAAGCAAGCCAGCATACCAATATAGAGCAATACCCCACACTCCACATGCAAGTGCAGCAGCATAAAGCAGGAACATAGACTCAGTAGCTACAGCATAAACAATCATTAAAGAAACGATCGAAAGCATAAGAAGCGCTGTACCAGCTTTACCTACAAAGTTAACAGGCAAAGGACCATAATCTCTTTGCGCAAGTACTATTACAAGTACAGCCATAATAACATCACGCAATACTACTAATAAAAGTGCCCACCAAGGGATAATCATTGCAACAGCTAAAGCTAACGTACTGCAAAAAATCAATAGACGATCAGCTATAGGATCAAGGATTTGACCCAACTTACTAACTTGATTCAAAGTACGAGCAATATAACCATCAAGACAATCAGAAAACGCAGATATTGCTAAAACAATAAGAGCAAAAGTCATCTGATGCTGTGTAATAAGCCAAGCAATATAAGGAATTGAACATATGCGCAAAAAACTGATTAGATTAGGTATTGTCAAAACTCGATTCATTGCTTCAGGACTATATTCCTGATTAATAACGAACTTAGTCATAATATCTTCCTCATACGAAATCACTCAATTAATCAGCATATATTCGCATCAAAAAAAACTCGCTTGTTGTGCAATACTTAATATGTTGGGGACATATTTCATGTCCCCAACATACATCTAATATTTATTCGTGCCAAGCAGCTTTTGCAGTATTACGAATAGCTTCAATCGCCTCTTTAGGACTTTCTGCTCCATAAACTGCAGAACCTGCAACAAGCACATCAGCACCAGCTTCAGCAACTATTGCTGCAGTTGAAGGGCTAACTCCTCCATCGACCTGAATATGAGTCTGCAATCCGCGACGAGTAATTTCGTCACGTAAACGGCGAACCTTATTCATTTGATTAGCTAAGAACTTCTGTCCACCAAAACCAGGCTCAACAGTCATAATAAGAACCATATCGAATTCATCAAGAATATCGAAAATAGGTTCAACTGGTTCTGCAGGACGCACAGCAAAGCAAGCTTTACAACCCATATCGCGAAGCTGACGAGCTAATCTCACTGGAGCATGAGTAGCACCCATATGAAAACTCACAGAAGCAGCTCCAAGCTTAGCGTATTCTGGAGCCCAACGATCTGGATCCTCAATCATCAAATGTACGTCAACTGGAAGTTTAGTAACCTCACAAATTCGCTTAACAATTGGTTCACCTAAAGTCAAGTTAGGTACAAAGTGATGATCCATTACATCGACATGAACAAGATCCGCATTAGATATTGCATCAAGGTCACGCTCAAGATTGCAAAAATCTGCGGAAAGAATGCTAGGTGCTATTTGTATATTCATGTGTACTATTCTAGAAAATGCAAGCGACTAGTTTTATAAAAACAAAATTTTTAAAATTGCTTTTTCAAATACTTGAATCTTATTTACTAGAAGTATTCTGAGACTCACGTTCTCTTTCGTCTGAAGTTATATCTATAAGTCGTTCAACAAGAGAATCACGAGTACTAGCACTCTTTTGCAGCAAAGCAAAAACAATAGTTGCACAAATAAATACGATAATAGAAACCCAAACATTAATGCGAACACCTAAGAAAACATGTGAAAAATCAATTCGCAATGCCTCAATCCATACTCGTCCGATTGTGTACCACATAACATAAAGTGCGAATACGGAACCGGCTTTTAACTTCTTAGCTATAACTTTGCCAAAATAAATAAGCAATGCAGCACCGATGAAATTCCAAATCATCTCGTACAAAAATGTTGGATGAAATAATGTGCCTTCTGGGCACGTTAACCCATCATAACATCTTTCACTATGACCTATTGCTTGTGTGGTATCATAATTTAACTTCAAACCCCATGGCAAGTTAGTAGGAGCTCCGTAAAGTTCTTGATTAAACCAATTCCCCAATCTTCCTATACCTTGAGCAATAAGCACTGCAGGAGCTGCACAATCAGCTAGTAATCCAATAGGATATTTACGATACTTGCATAACACACAAGCAGCCAATGCGCCTAAGAATATGCCGCCCCAAATTCCTAGACCACCATTCCAAATTCTAAATATTTCTAAAAAATCACCATTAGAGCCAAAAAACTTTTCTGGAGTTGTAATAACGTGATACAAACGCGCGCCAATTATTCCAGCAGGAAGACTGACTAAAACAAGATCAAGTATCTGGTTAAAATCTCCTCCAAGACGCTTCCATCGACGCGTAGTAATCCACATTGCAACCAAAATACCGGCAAGAATACTAAGAGCGTAAAACTTTATGTTTACAAAGCCAAGAGAAAATTGCGAAATACTTGGCGACGGGATAAAACAGACTGTCATGGCGTCGATATTAGTCTAAGCCCACGATTGCGACAGATAAATTCAGAAATGAGCAAGTTGCAAAAGCACAAGCAGCACAGGACCGCACAGCAAAATAGAATCTACTCGGTCAAGAACACCACCATGACCTTTTAGCAAATGCCCCATGTCTTTAATACCAATATCTCTTTTAAGCATAGAAGCACACAAGTCACCGAATGTGCCAATGATTCCAGAAGAAATACCCATGACTAATGGCATCCACCAGAAATTGAACCAAGAGGAACCATAAAAACCTGCAATAATTGCATATGCTCCTATAATTGCAAAAAGCATTGAGCCTATTAAGCCTTCTACAGACTTCTTAGGAGAGATTCGCGGAGAAAGCTTATGTTTGCCCAACCATGCACCAGCAAATAATCCGCCAGTGTCACTTAATGCAGGTAAAAATACCAAAAGCATAGCGTGAGCAACTGCGTATTTTGTATTTGTAAGAGCTAATACAATGCAAGAAGCTAAAAGTGGAATGTACAACACCACGAATAGCGAAACAGACGTATTCGTAAATAAAGTATGTTCGTATGATGAGCGGTTAGAACCATCGAGCTTTTTTTCTACAGCTTGCATCGTTCTATCTGAAATAGTACTGCTAAGAGTCGCACAAATTACTGTAAGAAGCAAAGATGCAGTAATTCCACTAGCCATAGCAACAGCATGCCATTTTGCATAGTATGTTGAAAAAATAGTTACAAGCGAACATATTGATAACGTTACGAAAGGAATACGCAAACCGAGAGTTGCAAAATCAACATGTAATTCCCACAATGCCAGAACCATAAAAATGGCCATAAGCACTATAAAGACATCAATGCTAATAATTAAGCAAGAAACAATTGCTACAACTAGTATTGCGGCAGTAGCAATTGCTTGAGGCATATTCCTGCCCGTGCGACGATTAATATCACTTAAAGTTTCATGGGTGCCATGTGTAGCAGTATCTGCTTTGTCAGAAGACAATCCTACTTCTAATGCAGTTTTTTCAGCATTTGCTTTACTGACTTCATTGGCAAAATTATGCTGTTTTATTTGACTCATACGGCACCCATTCAGTTTGAAACTACAAAAATCTCAGACTTCCATAATTTCTTTTTGCTTACCTTCAAGCAAAACGTCTAAGGAATCAGTAACTTGCTTAGTTACTTTATCAAGCTCTTTTTGTAAACGATCGCCTTCATCTTCGCCAAGTTCACCATCTTTAACAGACTTGTCAATAGATTCCTTAGCTTTGCGACGAATATTGCGAACTGCAACTTTGCCTTCTTCTGCTTTATTCTTAGCAAGCTTGACGTATTCCTTGCGACGCTCTTCCGTGAGCTCTGGCATAGTAACACGAATAACATTGCCATCACGATTAGGGCTTACACCTAAATCAGAATCGCGAATAGCCTTTTCAACAGCATTCGCTTGAGAAGCGTCAAAAGGCGTAACTGAAAGAGTTCTAGGCTCTGGAACACCAATAGATGCAACAGCTTTAATTGGAGTTGGAGCACCATAATAATCAACCATAATTCCGTTTAGCAAAGCAGGATTAGCACGACCGGTGCGAATACCCATAAAATTCTCTTTAGTAGCTTCAACAGACTTATTCATCTGTTCACGGGCTTGATCAATTATTGCTGACATGTGTTCTCCTTTATAATATTTAAGCAAATGTTGGCTCTGCATTAGACACTAATGTGCCAATAGATTCTCCAACAAGAGCACTAGTTACGTTACCTTCGCCCTCAAGACCAAACACACGAATTTTTTGATTATTATCGCGAGCCATAGAAAGCGCAGACGCATCCATAACAGCTAAACCATCAACGATAGCGCGATTGTAGTTTAATGTTAGGAACTTACGAGCAGTAGAATCTTTACGAGGATCAGCACTATATACGCCATCCACACCATTCTTGCCCATAAGAACTTCATCGCAATGAATTTCCAATGAACGTTGAATAGAAACAGTATCAGTAGAAAAATATGGCATTCCGGCACCAGCACCAAAAATAACCACACGACCCTTTTCAAGGTGACGAATTGCTTTCAACGGAATATAAGGTTCTGCAACCTGACCCATTGTAATAGCAGTTTGTACGCGAGTTGCTTGCCCTGCTTGCTCAAGAAAATCCTGAAGAGCCAAGCAGTTCATTACAGTGCCCAACATACCCATATAATCGCCACGGCTACGATCAATACCTGCTTGCTGCAGTTCTGCTCCCCTAAAGAAGTTACCGCCGCCGACAACAATAGCAACCTGAACGCCTTGATTCACTGCAGCTACTATTTCGCCAGCAATCCTACGAATAACATTAGTATCAATACCAACAGCGCCACCACCGAATGCTTCTCCAGAAAGCTTTAATAAAACCCTACGGGACTTTCCTTCATCCGTTTGTGCAATAGCCATACAGATTCCTCCAGTCATAACGGCGAATGAGGTATATCTTTGTCAGTTTATCTATCAATAACGACACTCAAAACGCACGTTAAGCTGGAAAATGAATATAAAAAATGGGTTGCGCACAACTTGTGCACGCAACCCTATATACAAGAACAAAAATAAATTCTTATATAATTAGTGCTTATTCAGCAGCACCTTTGCCAACCTCAACGCGAGCAAAGGCAAGAGCGGTGCCGCCAACTTCCTTGAACAAGTCACCAACGCTCTTGGATGGATCCTTAACGTATGCCTGCTCGAGAAGTACAGTTTCCTTGAAGAAAGCGTTCATACGTCCTTCAACAATCTTTGGAACAATCTTCTCTGGCTTGCCTTCAGCCAAGGACTTCTCGGTTGCAACGCGACGCTCAGATTCCAAAACTTCTTCTGGAACATCTTCGCGGCGAAGCCACTGCGCACCCATAGCGGAAATCTGCAAAGCAGCTTCGTGAGCAACCTTTGCACCAGCCTCGTCAGTAGCAATCATGGAAACGATGCTTGGAGGCAATTCCACAGACTTCTTGTGAGCATAAATCTCAACGTGTGGACCGCTTACCTTAGCAACCTGACCAACCTTGACGTGCTCGCCAAACAAAGCTGCTGCTTCTTCAACAGATTCCTTAACAGTTGCGCCATCAGCTGGTGCTGCAAGTACTTCTTCAGCAGTAGAAGCATTAGCTTCAACAGCATGGTCAAGAACAGTGTTTGAGAATTCCACAAACTTTGGTGTCTTTGCCACAAAGTCAGTTTCAGAATTCAACTCAACTGCGTAACCAGTTTCGCCTTCAGCAGACTTAACAACCTTAGAAGCGATGGTACCTTCCTGAGCCTTACGACCTTCACGCTTACCAGCTGCCTGAATACCCTTAGCGCGGATGATTTCCTTAGCGCGGGCAACGTCGCCTTCAGCTTCAGTAAGAGCCTTTTTAACGTCCATCATGCCGGCGCCGGTTTCTTCACGCACCTGCTTAATCAACGCTGCAGTAATTGCTGCCATTTTGTTCTCCTCGTATCAATATGATTCTTAAAAGCTGCAAAAAGCAAAATCAATTGGATTTTGCAGCTTCTAGATAAGAATCTGGTTGCAAATTAGCTTATCAGGCGTTTGCCTCAGTATTTTCTTCCTTGGCAGGCTTAGCTTCAGCTTCGCCTTCCTTGGTGAGCAATTCCTTCTCCCAAGCTGCCATTGGCTGAGCATCATTACCTTCAGACTTAGCGCCCTTACCGGCATGCTCAAGCAAGCCTTCAGCTACAGCATCAGCCATCAAGCTGGTCAATAACTCAATGCCACGAATAGCATCGTCGTTAGCAGGAATTGGATACTCAACAGACTCAGGATCAGTGTTGGTATCAACAATTGCCACAACTGGAATACCAAGCTTATGGGCTTCTTCAACAGCCAAAGCTTCCTTGTTAATATCAACAACGAACATGGCGGATGGAGTGCGGTTCATGTTGCGAATACCACCGAGCTGCTTGGAAAGCTTGTCCTTCTCGCGCTCGAGAAGCAAAAGTTCCTTCTTAGTCAAGCCGGATCCACGAACATCGCTGAAGTCCATTTCCTCAAGTTCCTTCAAGCGCTTTACGCGAGTAGAAACAGTCTGGAAATTGGTCAACATACCGCCAAGCCAACGCTCGCAAACATAAGGCATGTTTACGCGAGTTGCCTGATTCTGTACAGCTTCCTGAGCCTGCTTCTTAGTGCCCACGAAGAGAACAGTGCCGTTGTGAGCAACAGTCTGCTTGATGAAGTCATAAGCCTTGTCGATCATGTCGAGAGACTTGAACAAATTGATGATATGAATACCATTGCGCTGGGTAAGAATGAACTGCTTCATCTTTGGGTTCCAGCGACGAGTCTGATGACCGAAGTGCAAACCAGCCTTCAGCATTTCGCTCATGGTAATCTGTGCCATATCTATATACCTTTCTTGTCGGTTATTTCCTGGCCATGTCTGTTCGCATGCAACTTGGCTGACACATGCCTAAATCCAAGCCGACCGACACGAACGGACGCGTACATGGCGCGTATTTGCGAATCCGTGTAGACAATAAAAAGCGAGCAATCATATAACGCGGCAATACTCATGCTCAAAATGGACACGCAGAGAGTGATTATATCAGATACTCAATACCAAAAATCGGCATCCTTGTAGCAATAAAAGCAACAAAAATGCCGATAACTTTTAAAAAATTATTTACACATAACGCATAAAAACTAAAACTTAGCTACGCATATTATTGCGCAACTCACGCAACGCTTGACGGCGCACATCCTTTTCAAGCCTATCCAAATAAATATGACCATCTAAATGATCACACTCATGCTGAATCATTCTAGCCATAAGACCTTCACCTTCAAGCACTACAGTCTTACCATCTAAATCAATTCCACGAGCTCTAGCATAATTTGCACGCCTAGTTTTGTACCATAATCCCGGAACAGAAAGGCAACCCTCGTCGTCGTACTGTTCACCTTTTAGCTCTTCAATTACTGGATTTAGAATATAGCCAATTCGACCATTTATATTGTAAGAAAAAGCTCTAAAACTTACACCAATCTGATTAGCAGACAATCCAGCTCTACCTGGATCATTTACCGTTTCCAATAAATCATCAACTAAATGTTTCACAGCTGGCGTAATTTCACGAATCTCATCACAAGGAGTTCGCAATACGGGATCCGGAACAATACGAATTTTTCTAATAGACACTCGATTACTCTTTCTTTTATGTAAGTAGGAATAACGAAAAAACAACTACAAATATGTAAGCTTTTTACTCGACATGTTCATTATGATCACTATGCGATGTCGAAGAGGAATCTGATGAAGATTCTTCACCAAAACGCTTCAAATGATTCGCAGCTTGATCGATAGCTTGACGTACTCGAGGAGTTACAGCTTCCTGAGCTTGCTTAACAGTCTCCTGTGCTTGCTTAACAGTCTCAGTAGTTTTATCGAGAATCTTTACAGTTGCTGGCAAAGGACGAGTATTAGGCTTTGGAGCATACAATTGCGTTTCGATAATATCAGCATAGCGAGCAAGAATCTTCGGACGAACAATCTTCATACTTGGAGTCAAGGTTCCAGCATCTTGAGTAAATTCATCTTGCAAAATAACAAACTTACGAACAGACTCAGCGCGAGAAACAGTACTATTAGCTTGGTCAATAAATTGCTGAATTACTGAACGCACTGCTTCGTTAGTAGCAATCTCACTCATAGTAAGGTTAACATCCATACCCTTATTCTTTAGCCAAGAACGAACCATATCTGGATCAAGCTCAATTAAAGCAGAAACAAATGGCTTACCATCGCCCACTACTACAGCATGAGAAACTAATGGGCATTGAGCAATAATACCTTCCATAGGAGCAGGACTTATATTCTTGCCACCGGCAGTAATAATAATATCTTTTTTGCGACCAGTAATAGACAAGAATCCTTCATCATCTATTGAGCCAAGATCGCCTGAATGCAACCATCCATCTTCGTCAATAACTTCTGCAGTAAGCTCAGGCTTATTGAAATATCCCATAAATACGTTAGGACCTTTAATAAGCACTTCATCGTCGTCAGCAAGACGGATAGCTATACCAGGACCAGGTCGACCTACAGATCCAACTTGATTTGCATGCTCAAAATTAACTACACAAGGAGCGGCAGTTTCAGTCATTCCATACCCTTGAATAAAAGTAATACCATCAAGACCATTAAAGAAATGAGCCAAATCAGCATCCATTGGAGCTCCACCGCAAGCTAACCATGAAAGATTAGGACCTAAAGCTGAACGAATAGAAGAACCAACTGTTTTCATGTACATCGCATGATTCATGCGTGCAGCAAGAGAATGAGTTTTACCTTCAACATTGTCGCGAGACCATTGAATGAAATGCTTTACAGCTTTAGCAAAGATACGACCCTTTATGCCAGCACCAGCTTTTTGTGACGCAGCATTATAAACTTTTTCAAAAACTCTAGGCACGCCAAGTAAATACGTAGGCTTAAAACTACGCAAATCAGCCAAAAGATGCTTAGCATTAGGCACATATCCAATAACACCGTGAGCACCAATAGCAACATATTGAATGTACCGAGCAAAACAATGCGCCAATGGAAGGAATAAAAGCAAACGATTTGGTTTGCATAACATATCGTTAAGAACATCGTAACCAGCAAAAACAATATGCGTAAAATTACGATTTGAAAGCATTGCGCCTTTAGGTCTACCAGTCGAGCCAGAGGTGTAAACAATAGTAGCTAAATCATCTGCCTTAACAACATCAACAGCTTTATTAAGCTCATCCTCAGTAATAGATCTACCAAAATCAACAACTGCTTCCAAGCCACCAGCTTTGAAATTAAATACGGTTTTCAAAGTTATATGTTTATGATCCTGACGAACACGCTCTAAGCATTGAGCATGCGCATCGTCTCCAGCAAAAGCAATAACTGGCTTAACTTCATCGATAATGTCAGCTGCCTGCAATGCTGAATCTGTTTCATAAATAGGAACGCTTACAGCACCAATACATGCACAAGCAAAATCGACAATACCCCACTCATAACATGTAGCAGAGTAAATAACAACTTTGGAGCCATGCTGAACTCCGAGTGCTATTAAGCCTCGAGCTACTGCACGAACTTTCGCGAGCATTTCAGATGAAGTAACATCATGCCAACGACGAGTTTCATCGTCTTGCCATTGAGCAACCAAGTCTTGTGGGCTACGCATAGCACGATTGGCGAGTAAGGAATAAATGGTATCACCGTCTTGAGTTGGGTGAATGGCTTCTACAGCAAATTCTCGGAGCATATTATTTATTGTACTTGATAACAGAATCGACACGACTGCACGAAGTACAAAAAATAATACTTAATATTGTCATTTACAAACAAACACTGGGAAAAAACTTAGATTCTACAAGTCGTGCAAGGTAGAATGTTTAATCTTACAAAAGTGAACCCCTTTATTGCTAAAATTGTTGAAAAATCAGCAAATCAAGCAATAAGGGGCTCATATTTATTTGAATATATGTACATAAGTCTTCAAACGCATTATCATAGATGTCTTATTTCAGCTACCTACTATAAGCGACGATTTTATCCTAGATCTGCATACGTGCAAATCCAACGATTATTTTTCAATTCCAAAGATAACGACGCCCAGTATTTCACAGGTCCTGCACAAATGCGCACAACACCTTCAAAATGATTCGGGCTGACTAACATTCCATTAAACAAACTCGGAACTGCAGGAAAACTACGCACAGCAGAGCGAGTTTCCGAATCGTTATTATCAGTGAAATACTCATCCATCAGTTTCCACATGTTAGTTAATTTAGTAATACAACTTTTTGTTAAAAGCTGCGACATAGCTGGAGAAATAGGCCTACCTCTCGAAATATCTGCAGCTATGCAAGCAATTTGACAAGTTTTTAAAGCTAAATTAACAAAAGCCTGCTCATCTCTACTGTCGAAATAACACATTCCAACATGGTATTTCAAGCATTCACGCGAAAAACCAACACTAACTTCACCCTCATATACAGGCAAGCTAATACGAGGTCTACAGAAAACATGTGGAGGATCCTCGTCATTGTTTTTCTTAGTCTTTGAGGACTTATCTTTCAGCTCATCATCACTGTAATCGTTATCTTCCATGCCATAGGCATCAGCAAAATCTATCTTCATGTTTCTCTCCTGTTTTAACAATTATTTAAAACTGTTGTTA
>NZ_LXJL01000180.1:0-554 GCF_001641215.1 Gardnerella sp. 30-4
GAATTTAATTGTACATTGTTGGATAGCATAAGGAATATACGAAATGCTGCCGCTCATAGCAATTGTGTTATTCATGATTTAACAAATAAAGATGGTTTTTACAATAGTTATTTAGCTTCTAGACTTGTTAAATTATTGCCTGATGTAAGAAAAAGGACTATTCAAAACCGATTAAAAAATAACTGTGTGCAAGATTTTATTTCGCTGCTTATTGCGGTGGATGATGTTATAAAAAGTGAGGATTTGAAGAATCATTGTTTACAGGAAATCAAAGAATTGTTTGACGGTAGGATGATTAGTAATAGGGACTTGTATAAGTCATCTACATCAGTGCAACAGATGTATACTTTTTGTAAAGAGATTGTATATAATGTACAGCCATCATAGTAATTTATTAGATACGATTTGAAAACGAAAGTTTTGCGGGCGATGCATTTATGCGTCGCCCGATTTTTTTATTTGCTGGGTTATAGGCCAAGAAGCGGTATTGTTTTTGTATGAACGTAGAGGAACTGCCGCGCGCGTCATGTAAAAGTGGGTTGTTGGCGTGTCGC
>NZ_LXJL01000181.1:0-551 GCF_001641215.1 Gardnerella sp. 30-4
TATTAAAATAAGGAGGGAATTATGGCTGTTAGTTATAAAAAACTATTACATCGCATGATTGAAGAAGATATTTCCAATCAGGACTTAATGAGAATGAGCAATATTTCCGCCAACATTATTACGAAACTACGCACTGGGCAATATATATCACTGGAAAAAGTGGAAGGTATCTGCACAGCTTTACACTGCACGCCCAACGATATTTTGGAATTTATAGCGGAGGATGAAAAGTAATGGCTAATAATCAAAAACTGGAACTTACGTGGCTTGGTAAGGATAAAGAAATCAAAATAGAGCCTAGGATTCTAGTTGAGGATAAAGAAAAATCAAACTGCAAAAATGATCCTAATACAGAAAACATGCTCATACATGAAGATAACCTACTCGCACTAAAAGCGTTAGAAAACAAATATGCAGGTAACCGCGATCACTTCTTCATATTTGAAGTAAGTACCGTAGATGAGAATCCGCTAATCTATCATTATACATATAAGAAAACTACAATATATTTAGCAGAAAAATAGGAGCAGTTCAATTGACTGTCCCTATTT
>NZ_LXJL01000182.1:0-548 GCF_001641215.1 Gardnerella sp. 30-4
ATATTCCAAACTAATTAAAAACTTCGCTACTTTCAATAATATTAATCCAATTAGTGTCGCTAGTTTTATTAAGCTTATCTTGGATGAGCTCATGATAATTTGCATCGTCTGCGCTTATTTCGAGCAAAGGAACTAATACAAATCTGCGATTATCTCTTTCTTTGTGCGGAATCGTAAGATTTTCACTTTTTATAGTTTGACCACCAAAATCAATAATATCTAAATCGATTGTTCGAGGACCCCAACGAACTATGCGCTTTCTATGAAGACGCTGTTCAATATCATGAATAAAATCAAGCAATTCAAAAGCTGTTAAATCAGTGTCCAAACGTAAAGCAATGTTATAAAAACTGTCTTGCACTACGTCACCAACTGGTTCAGTTTCATACACTGAAGAAACGATAATATTGCTTATATGCGAATTTTGCTTCAATAGCGAAACAGCTTGGCGCAAATTAAGTAATCTATCACCTATATTGCTTCCAACACTTATGTATGCACTAGAAATCATATTTCCACCCCCCAAAAAAAATAATTCAATTTATAGT
>NZ_LXJL01000183.1:0-436 GCF_001641215.1 Gardnerella sp. 30-4
GAATAATATTAACAATCATTCCAAAGAAGAAAATAAGCGCAGATTCAGAGCCATACTTCAATAAAACAGTTCCAATAATTGCTTCATTATTCGGCACTACGCCTTGCACATGAAATGCGTATTGAAACATTTTGCCAAATGGATTCAACGCTTCAGTAATAACTCCAGAACCAGCTGCTAAAACAAGAAAACCAACAAGGGTACGGATTGATCCTTGCAAAATATCCGAGAATTTCTTTCTTTGCACTGCAAGCCCAATAAAGGAAATAAGCGCAACTATAACAGATGGCTGTCTGAAAATATCGAGCAGTACTGACAGAATGCCGTCCACGTAACTCTCCTTACCATATTAATCGATATAGTTTGAGCGGCTTACGCAATTATTGGCGGCAAAAAATATCTTACAAACTTCGCAAACTGTCTCTTATACACATCT